>NZ_JAUBRB010000012.1:28113-75038 GCF_036701585.1 Microcoleus sp. POL10_C6
CTCGTATCAACTTACCCGTGACATCCCACAACCGGGCTGTTTTGTCCGATGATGCCGTAGCGATGTATTTGCCGTCGGGACTAAAACTGACACTGATTAGCGCATCTTGATGTCCTTTAAATTCTCGTATCAACTTACCCGTGACATCCCACAACCGGGCTGTTTTGTCCGATGATGCCGTAGCGATGTATTTGCCGTCGCGACTAAAACTGACACTCAATACTGCATCTTGATGTCCTTTAAATTCTCGTATCAACTTACCCGTGACATCCCACAACCGGGCTGTTTTGTCATGTGATGCCGTAGCGATGTATTTGCCGTCGCGACTAAAACTGACACTCGATACCCCTTTTTGATGTCCTTTAAATTCTTGTATCAACTTACCCGTGACATCCCACAACCTTGCTGTTTTGTCTGCTGATGCCGTAGCGATGTATTTGCCGTCGCGACTAAAACTGACACTCGATAGCGTTTTTTGATGTCCTTTAAACCGATTTTGTTCTCGGATGTTGTCGAGAATCTGACTTAGGGCTATCTGGGGAGTAGATATCGGGTAATCGGCAAGAGAACGAACATTTTTAACTGTAGCTTTAAGTTCTTTCCCAGTATTTACGGCTGAGATTAAAGCATCTATTTGGTTATTGTGCAACTCAAACAGTCTCAAAGCATCACTTGCCGATCGCTCTACTTTGGTCAATTTCTCTGCCTTGTTGACTTGCTGCCACGCTACTCCCATTAGGGTGACAGCGCCAATTAAGCTAATGCTAAATATCGTTGCGCCAATAGTAGTTAGCCATTTAACTTGTCGCTTTGCTGCTGCTGACAACTGTTCTGCTTTCTGCCGCGCCTCTGCTAATATCTGATTTTCAGTTTCAGTTTTCTGCCGCGCCTCTGCTAATATCTGATTTTCAGTTTCAGTCTGCTTTAGTTTTTGGCGTAATTGTGAGTCCGAACTTTGCAGTTTCCGGATAAAAGGTACTAAATAATCGTGAACAAGTTGGTAGCGTTCAATGGGAGTTGCTGGCACTTCTAACACCAATCCCGATTTAACCACAATCTCTAAAACTAACTTTAATTTTTCTGCCTCGCTTCCTAAACCTGCTGCTAATTCAACCCAAGTTTTCTGAGGACGAGTATTGTTTTCATCCGTCAGCAAGTACAAGACAAATTCGGCAGTATCTTTATTCTCCTTCCCGCAGTCGTCGATAACTTCTGCTAAAAATTCCTCAACCAGTTTGACCTTAGCCTCATTGCCAAGCTGCTGATATTCAGTCAGTCGAGTAATCTGCCTTTTTTCCAGTTGCATTCCCACGACTTGAAGTTCGATCGGCCGCACTTCCCGCACTTCACCTGCTAAATCTTTTACCAGTGCGTTGACCAAATCTTCGGATAAGTCAAGTTGAGAGCGTTTTGTTAAGGTTTGGAGAACAATTTTAGCATCGGCTATCGAAAAATTACCCAAGTAATAGCGTATATTTTTATTGAGAATGTCGTTATCAATTATTGACGAATTGCTCGCCCGCTCCCATTCTAATAAATTGTAAAGATAATCTTCCCGCAGCGACAGGATAATTTTAATATCGCTAATCTTTAAACATTTATCCAAAAAATCATATAACTCTCTCCTGCTAGTTTGGTCTGGATCGGCAAAGAAAAATTCCTCAAACTGGTCAAAGATTAGTACCGTCAAATTGCGCTTTTCATTCTGTCGTAAGTGTTCCAAAATAGCTGCCGACGTGTCAATAGGAGTAGATAAACTCACACCTTTTATTTTTTTAATTCCGGAACTCAAACGCTGACCGCAATCCCTCGCCCAATCGTGATAAGACTGCAATAAAACAGGCAATACATCCCGCGCTTCAAAAGTTGTAAGTTGCAGTGCCGGAACTAACCCCGCTTGAATAATAGAACTTTTTCCTACTCCAGATTGTCCGTGAATAATTGTCAGCTTGCAAGCAGGTGTACCTATCCGTTGAATTATCCGTTTAATATCCTGCGCCCGCCCGGAAGCAGCTTCAATTTCCTCAACAATTTCAGCTTTTGACAGACCAGATTCTAAACCGATATCAATTGTTTGTTGCGGCGGCTGCAAGCGACCTGCACCGATAAAAGCTTGCAATCCATATTTGCTTTTAACTGCTTGTTGTTCGAGTTTAAGGTAAAATGCTTTTAAATATTCGCCTTGCTCAAAATACAGAGTTCTCAACTCTTCTAAAATCCTCAGATAAAGCTGCACATCATCTTGAGGCTGGGTAATTACTTTCGCTTGTGTTAAAGTTTCTATAATCTCAAGACGGGAAAATACTGACTGACTCCCCCCCGAAGCTTGGGGGGGTTGGGGGGGGTTAACTGCCGAACAGGGGATAAGATTTCGCTGCCCTTTTGCCAAAAGTAGCAGATACAAACCAGTCTGTTTTTTATTTATTCCTGCTTGTGCCAAAACCGACAATGCTAATTTAGCCGATTGGCAAGCTTTTTTCCACTGAAATTGTTGCAGCGCCACCTCAGCTAAAAAGCCGTAATCTTCAGCTACTTGACTCGGAGTGCCGTAATTTTCGTGCATTTCTAAAGCTTTTTTAGCTAAACTTTGCAACTCTTCCCAAGCTGCTAAACGCCGCAGCACTTCGCCAAGTTCGCTAATACATTTCGCAGCTAGATCATGTCGCTGCGCTTGCTCAAAACTCTCCAGAGATTGCTGTAAATACTTTCTCGCTTCTTGCCAATAATTTTGATTCCCTGCCCGGTGCAATTCAGCTTTCCGGTTGTAACCTTGAGCAATTCTCTGGCAGACAATTCCTTGTCTTTCTAACTGGTGATTTTGCTGCCAAAATTTCAAACTTTGCTGATAATGTTCCAGTGCTAAATCTATTTGATTTTTCTGAACTTCAACTAAACCCTGAATAAATTGCCAACTAGCTTGCAATTCCTGGTCTAATGCTGCATTTAGCAAATCATTCTTCAAGGACTCAATTTCCCAGTCATCTAATTTGAAATTCTCAACATCAGCAAAAGCTTGACTTGCTTGTTGTTGCAACAAATTCATCAAATCCTCGGGCGGCATGGTAAACTGAATTGGAGCAGGAACCCAAGACTTCAAATCATTTGCCGATCGACTGAATTTAGACAGTACGGAATCCGTCACCCATAATATTAAAGGAAAAGCAAAATCTTGCTTGAATTGATCTCGCGCTCTATTAGCCCCCGCTAAGAGGTCATCAAGAGCAACCACCGATTCTATACCGAAAACTATTAAAGCTTTCGGCGGTTGCTTTTGGGCGGCATTGAGAATGGTTTGATAAAGTGTTTTGGTAGCAGGTTCGAGGGCTAATTCTTGATATTCAACAGTCGAGAGCTCGCGCAGCTTTTCCAGCATGGCAGAACGCAAGCTAGCATAATTACAGCGCACTATAGTTAAAGAAAACTTTCCTTGAAAGCGGGCGATCGTCCTTACTAAAGTAGAGAGCGAGCGCTCATTTTCTACTGCAATATCTTCGGCTAGATTTGAGTTTACCATAATCTCAACAATTTTGCTGCTGCCACAGCTTAAATTTGTCAGTTTCCATCAACAGCGGATTCAACGCAAACCAATTTCCTTGAGTGTCTACATATTCAAAAACTCGCAGCTTTCCCAGCAAATCTTGGTATTCTTTATCTCCCTTAATGCTTTGTTCTTTCACCACCTTAAAAAGTAATTCCCACTCATCATTATCAATGCCATTCCTCAGAGTGTCACGGGCACTGCGAATCACTGATTTCAACACATTTTGCGAAATGGGAGGGTCATCTTGCTGCAAGCAACCAAACAGCATCCCCATCAAGTTTCGCAAATGACCGCCGCTGACTCGGCACAATTCATCTAAAGTTTCAGGACTGTCAAAAACTTCGGTAATTAATGTGATGTGTTCCTCGGTTGGCACATCAGGGAAAGCCCGCGACATCACCATGCGCCGCAGCAAATTCATCCCCTCAACACATTCGCTGCCGTCTCTATTCTTTACTGCTACCATCGGCAAAACTTTCGGGTCAACTCCGCCTCCCAATCGATTTTTCAAAATTTCACTTTCATTGCCAAAAATCAATCCCAGCGGCAGGGTATAAACTAAATGGCAATTCAGTTGCCGCAACTGATCGCCCCGGTCAATAAAGATATATTCTGGCAACAGTCGCCCCGCTGCATTGGGTCGAAAAACTATCCGGTCTAAGTTGTCAACAATCACCACCAATCCTTTTTTACCCCGCTGCTTTAGCTGATTAATGGCTACATCAATAATTTCTTGATTAATCAGTTCTAACATTTTATTCGCTTGCGGTTCCATGTACTGTCTCAGTGTAGAACGCAAGTCGGGATTGCTTTTGATTTTGGCAGTAATTTTGGCGATGCCTAAAGGCAGAGAAGCTTCCAGATTTCCGTCTGTATTGCCCTTATATTTGCTGCCAAAAAGTTCTCCTTCAGCTTCTAAACTCACAGGGGTTTGTAAAACTTTCCAACTATTTTTTAAGAATTCTTTAAAACCCTGGGGCTGCAAGGAAATTTTACCCTCTTCCAAGCTTTGGCTGACTCGCCGGGCGATCGCTAACATGATATCCGTCAAATCGAGATCCATTTCATCGAGGTCTTGTGTTGACTCGAAGTAAACTACATGAAATCCCTCATCAGTCAACTCTTTTTGCAGTCGCGACAATTCAGTAGACTTGCCGCAACCAATATGTCCGCTAAATAATTGGCAAGTCCGTTTATCTGGTGACACGCGGGTAATTGTTCGTTTGAGTAGGTTAATGATTTTCCCGCCGCGCACCTCAGCAAAATCAATGTAGTATCGCTGATCTTCGGCATTGCCCAACATCAGGGAGTGAGTGGGGTTGCAGGCGTCGCAGAATCGATCGAAATCTAGGTTCATAAAATTTTCTAAATTAGTTTTTGTAGTTATTGTAGGGTGGATCAGGGCTGAATGTTATTACCAGAGACTAAACATTTTTCCCACTAAGCACCCTACGGTTAGTTAGCTGACCACCCATACGTCGAAGACTATTAGTGTGAACCTGGATGCTGTTTCCAATATTGGTAGGCGGCATAGGCCAAGGTGACAGCGCCGGTGACGATGGCCGCTTCATCGACCTCAAATTGCGGGTGATGGAGGGGATAGTTGGGTTTGTCAGTCAGTCCCACTCCTAAGCGAAACATGGTTCCCGGTGCGTGTTCTAAGTACATGGAAAAATCTTCCGCGCCGAGGGATGGTTCTGGTAAAATCTGGACGCGCGATCGACCTAAAGCTTCTAAAGCCGCAGTTTCGACTAATTGCGTGAGTTTTGGGTCGTTTTGGACTCCGGGCACGCCGCGCTTGTAGGTGAGTTCGTACTTAGCGCCGTAAGTCGCGCAAACGCTAGAAACAATTTGTTCGATCCAAGCCGGCAGGTTTTCGTGGGTTTCCGGATGGAGCGATCGCACGGTTCCCAATAATTTTACTCGATCGGCAATTACGTTCGGCGCTCGTCCGCCGTTAATTTGCCCGATCGTCAAAACCAGTGGCCTCAAAGGATTTTGCGTGCGGCTAATTGCCTGCTGCAAAGTGGTAATTATTTGAGAAGCAATCCAAATTGCGTCGATCGCCTCGTGGGGACGCGCACCGTGGCCGGATTCGCCCATCACAATCAATTCTAGGTCATCTGCCGCCGCCGTCAGGGCCCCGTGGCGGATACCGATGCAACCGCCGGGAATGGTCGGAAAAACGTGCACTCCGAGAATGCCGTCAACATCTTGCATCGCCCCATCTTTAATCATCCATTGAGCACCTTGGGCAATCTCTTCCGCCGGCTGAAACAAGAAGCGGACGTGACCGGGCAATTTTTCCCCTAGCTGAGACAATATCATGGCTGCGCCCAAACCGACGGTGGTGTGGATGTCGTGGCCGCAGGCGTGCATGACTCCCTCGTTGCGGGAGGCAAATTCTAAGTGTGTGCGTTCTTGAATCGGTAAAGCGTCCATATCGGTGCGAATTGCCAGCCACCGGGACTCGCTGCTGTAGCCTTTGATTTCGCCGAGCACTCCTGTTTTGCCGATTCCTTCGATCGCGCGGACTCCGCTGGAAGCGAGGACTCCGGCTACGTAGGCGGCCGTTTGATATTCTTGGCCGCTGAGTTCGGGGTGGGAGTGGATGTGGCGGCGAATTTCGATTAAGCGGGGTGCTAGGGTGGCGGCTAATTCTTGGATGCGGGGAAGCATGAATTTACTTGGGGAGTGCGTTAATTAACTAAGGTAACGCAGATGCTTGGAGTTGAACCCGCATCAAGGGTGATTCTCGCTTAACAGGCTTTCCGCCCTGTTCCAGCGGATTAATCATCTTTGGATTCTTTGGATTCATTAAACTTGCCTTCCTTCTGCGCTCTTTCGAGTCCTTCTTCCACCAAAAGTAATGCCATTTGGGAAATCGAACGACGCTCAATACTCGCCAGCTTCTCTAATTTTTCCTTGATTTCGGGCGGCGGGTAAAAGGCAACTCTGGGAGATTTTGCAGGACTCACATTGTTTGGGGGTAGCGTGTTCACCATGTCATTTTACTCGTCGCTGTCGATTTTTTGTGGTTGCGATCGATCGTCGCTTTGAATTCTCCCCTCAGATTTAGCCTCATCTACTGCTTCTTGAATTAATGTCAACACCATATTCGAGACCGGTCGATAATGCGATTTGGCTAACCGCTCTAGGTCTGCTTTAAGTTCTTCTGGAAGATATACAACTATTCTGGGGAGTTTTGCTGGCAAGGCTGTTATTTGTGCTTTTACTGCCCTATTGTACCTTTTTTTAACCTCTACAGTATCAATTTTACCCTCACAGGTTGACTCGGAGTGCCTACCGTGATACTTTAGAGTTAACACAAAACAAAACCCCCACCGGTCGGAGTTGCAATCGTTCGGTGGGGGCTTGAACTCCCATATTTAGGAGAAACTGTATGATATCACAGCCAAAATCAGTTCCCGAACTGCTCCGGGAAGAAATTCCTGACGTACCTCAAGGTAAACAACCGATTCGTTTGCTGTTGTGTGGCGTTCCCAAAGCGGTAGACAGCATTGTTAATCTGTTGCACGTTTTAGGTTTTGCAGAAGTTGGGGAATGGAGCCCGCCTCTACCATCGCCGATAGCGGGTGAGGTAATTCGGATTTTAACCCGTTACTGGAAAGAGTAATCTTTGAGGGCGATCGCACGGATTCCAGAAGTGCGATCGACCCTTAACTCAATTCCAAAAGTTGGCTCAAAAATTCAATAAAATTTGCCAAAGCCGGAACCTGCTGCTGTGTCTGTTCGCTCACCCAATTATTATCAGCAATACTTGCTGTATTAGTTTTGCCGGGTTTGAGAACGCTGACAACAGTAGCCACTAAAACTTTTTGTCTATCGAAATTTTTCCATTTTAAAGCTTTTATATCTGATTGTGAGAACTCATTTAGATATGAACTAGCTTTCTCCATGTACGCGGGATAAGCTATCTGTCCGCACTCGCACAGTAAAGTATCTAAAACACCTTGCTGCTGATTGTCTGGCAAAACATAGATTCCTGTACGCGGGCTATTAGTATCTACAACACCAGGGTTAACTGGAAAATTAGGAAAATAACTGCGGAACTTGTTAGAATATGTTGCGACAATGTGATCGGGAGTTGATTTGTCACAATCGGCAACTATCCCGAATGCTGCCAAGTTTGTTTGATACTCAGAATTAGCAGACAAAATGTCATCCAAATTAGTCACAATATTGCTTCCTTCGCCTTCATAAATTGCTACCGATAGGCTCTCTGTGAACAGAATAGAAGGCATATTAAGACGTTTGTACAAGCTTCCTTGTTTGGGATACTTAGGAATAAATTTGTGCCAGAATTTATCAAATTTACTTTCCAATTCTTTTGACATATCCAATCTTGTCAACTTATCCAATTTATCCCACTCTTCCCGAAAATCTTTAAAACCCAAAAGCTTGAGAACCTTGCCGACAAATGCCTGATCGTGCGGGCCTTCTACTCCAATAATGGCATATCTCACACGCGAACCTCCAGACCTAAATCCTCCCGCAATCTTTGCAATCTTTCCCGTTCAATTCTAACGGCTTTAGTTTGTGACTCCTGTTTCTCTAAACGATAAAGAACTAAGTCCGTCTCCGTATCGCTAGCATCCAACATCGCATCAACTGTTTCTAAACTGTGAGTAGTTGCAAATAACTGAACATTCATTTGCTTGCACCACTGCACAATCCAAGCAAATGAACTGCGAAGTGCTTCAGTATGAATTGCTGTTTCTATCTCATCAATTAGCAAAACTCCACCTCTGACTTTTGTCAGTGTTAGAGCAATAAATAGCAAGCGACGTACTCCATCACCAAAAGAACTTAATGGTGAAATACCCACCTGTTTGTGGTCAATATAGAGACTGCTACGATTGCCGCCATGCGAGAGAATCACTAAATCAATAATTCCTGAATCCATCACTTGCAATAGCTTAATCACTTCCGGCTTAAAACGCTGAAAAATAGCTTCTGAGAGCAAGCCAACTTGTGACTGTTCTATGCGGTGAGAAAAAGGTGTCACAGTATCAACTGACAGCATTGCATCTGAGCGAATTCGCCGATTTGTTAAACGCTCATTTTCCCAAATTTCAAAAAATTCAGATAATTCATTTGGTGAATCCGATATAATAGCTTTCAGCTCTATTTCTGCACCTCGCAGAGTATTATCAAATCCAAGATCGTCTGAGGATTGACTTTCGTCATCATCCGATAATTCCACTCCCTCAAATTCTTGGTAAATTGCCCTCGACTCTCTCACTAGAAACTTACCATTACCAGAAACACGAGTTTCCATTTGGTAAAAATCCAATTGTTCTTCTTCTTTCTTTTGAGGAAACAGCCATTTTAGTGCCTCCAGTCTTGGCTTGCGAGAATATTTGATTTCTCGCCGCCACGATGTGTTCAGCCATTCCAGCGGATCTAAGGGGCGACAATAGGTTGATATCGCCTCTAAAACACTGGTTTTACCTGAGTTATTCCCACCAACCAATATGTTGATTTGGCCCAAGTCCTGCAAAGTTAAATCTCGCAGACCTCGGAACCGATGAATGGTTAAATTGTCAAGGTGTTTCATAATTATGACTTGGGCGTATAAGTCGATCGCACTTGCAACTCCTTCAACTGCTTCTCATCCACACCAGACGGCGCATTTGTCAGCAAACAACCCGGCTGCTGCGTCTTCGGAAACGCAATCACATCTATTCACTGTAATAATACTTACAAGCCACGATCGCAATTTCTTGCTCCGTAACTTGGTAAACTAAACGATGTTCGTTATCAATGCGCCTAGACCAAAAACCACTTAACTCGTATTTCAGAGGTTCAGGTTTTCCCAATCCTTCAAACGGTGAGCGGTCTATATCTTTAATCAATTCTACAATTTTGCGATAAATCTTTTTGTCTAATTTTGCCCATTCATTAAAATCTGCAAAAGCAGAAGATTCACAAACAATTCTTCTGCTCATTGCAAATTCTGTAAGTTAACTTCAACTAAATTTTGCCCCTCTTTAACATTTTCAATAGCTTTTAAAAGTCTATTTTTGTTGACTTCTGATTTCAAAAGATATTCTGTTTCATCACACTCAGAAACAATTATTTCAATCTCTTTATCTCCAAAAGTCGCCTTGATTTGTTCTAAAAAATGATGATTGAGTTCGCTGGCTTTTAAACGATAAACTGTTGACATCGTTTTTACCTATTTTCGATTATGCTAATTATAGCGTTTTTAGTCTCAAGACCTGGAATGTAACTCTAGCATACAGTATCAGCCAAAGTTTTGACTCAATGACAGTCCAGGACGCAGAATAGTGTCTGTCATGCTGAACAAAACGCAGTGTAGTGAAGCATCCAGCGAGATGCTTCCCTTCTCTCAGCATGACACATAGGCTTTGCCTAAGTCCCCATTCGCTTATGACTTGGGCGTATAAGTCGATCGCACTTGCAACTCCTTCAACTGCTTCTCATCCACCCCAGCCGGCGCATTCGTCAGCAAACAACCCGCCTGCTGCGTCTTCGGAAACGCAATCACATCGCGAATCGATTCCTCACCAGCCAACAGCATCACCAACCGATCCAAGCCGTAAGCAATGCCTCCGTGGGGCGGAGTTCCATACTCAAACGCATCCAACAAAAAGCCAAACTTATTATAAGCTTCCTCAGTCGATAAGCCGATCGCCTCAAACACCTTTTCCTGAACTTCCCGCTGATAAATCCGCAGGGAACCGCCGCCGACTTCTGTACCGTTTAACACCAAGTCGTAAGCTTGAGCTCTCGCAGTTTTCAAATCATTAATATCGTCGGGATGCGGCGCAGTAAACGGGTGGTGCAATGCTTCCAAACGCTTCTCGTCAGCGTTCCATTCAAACATCGGGAAATCTGTCACCCACAGCAGATTCATCTTGTCTTTGTCAATCAATCCCAATTCGTTACCGACAAACAAACGCAATCTATCCAAAGTCTTATTGACAGTTGTCGCGTCAGCCGCAGCAAATAACAACAAATGACCGGGTTGCGCGCCCGTGCGATCAAGCAATTCCTGTTTTTGCGCTTCCGTCAAATTATCCTTAATAGCGCCGATCGTATCAATTTCGCCATTATCCCGCACGCGAATGTAAGCCAATCCCTTCGCACCCGCTTCGCTGGCTTCCCTAAACAAATCGCCACCCGGTTTAATCCGCACGTTAGAAATCGCATCATTCCCGCCGGGAATCGGCAAAACTTTCACAATTCCGCCCGCAGCAACCGCCCCGGAAAATACCTTAAATCCCGAATCTTTCATCAAATCGGAAACATCGACTAATTCCAAACCGAAGCGAGTGTCTGGTTTGTCGCTACCGTAGCGATCCATTGCTTCCGCGTAAGTCAAGCGCGGAAAAGGACGGGGCAATTCTATGCCTTTGACACTTTGGAAAATCTGGGAGACTAAACCTTCGTTTAATTCGAGAATTTCTTCTAAAGACATGAAACTCATTTCCATGTCTAATTGTGTGAATTCCGGCTGTCTGTCGGCGCGCAAATCTTCATCGCGGAAACAGCGGGCAATCTGATAATATCTGTCCAAACCGGAAACCATTAACAATTGTTTGAACAACTGCGGCGACTGCGGCAAAGCGTACCAATCGCCCAAATTGACGCGACTGGGCACTAAATAATCTCTCGCACCTTCAGGAGTCGATCGCGTTAAAATCGGTGTTTCAACTTCAATAAAACCTCCCACATCTTCCAGGTGGCGGCGCATAGCTTTCACGACTTGGTGGCGAAGCTGCAAATTGCGACTCATACGATCGCGCCGCAAGTCCAAATAGCGATATTTCAGCCGCAAATCTTCCCGCACGCTTTCATTTTCCGCCGTCGCCACCTGAAACGGTAACTGTTTGCGAACCGCATTTAACAACTCAATTTCGTCAGCATAAATTTCCACCTCACCCGTAGGCAATTTCGGGTTGAGGGAATCTGCGGGGCGGCCGGTGACTCGCCCGGTAATTTTAAGCACGTATTCGCTGCGTAAAGCCTCAGCCCCGTGATAGGAATCCGGGGTGCGTTCAGGATCGCTGACAATTTGCACGATACCCGATCGATCGCGCACATCCAGAAAAATCACCCCGCCATGATCGCGGCGGCGATCCACCCAGCCGTAAAGGGTGACAGTCTCTCCGATGTGTTCGCTTCGCAGTTCGCCGCAGTAGTAACTTCTCATGGTTGGGGGTTATGGATTAAAAATAAAGCTTTTTGATTATAGCGCTTAGTGTCAAAACCTTTTATGAACAGGCAAGATGCCTGTTCCACAAGAAAATTCAATCTTTGTGGAACAGGCATCTTGCCTGTTCTTTAAAAGGGTGTCATATCTGAGTTTAATGCTTCTTGTCAAAAAACGCCGTTAGCGCATTCCATGCAGACTTAGCGGTTTCTGTCAAGCGAGTGTTGATCGACTCAATTTGCTTCACAATAAGGTGCCAATTCTTTTCAGCTTCCGTCTGAATGTGGTCAACAGCTTGTTCGATGCGATCGCGTTCGATCAATTTATTTTGTTCCACCGCTTCTCGCGCTTGTCGCACTGCTTTCAAATAAGCTTCGCGACTGACTTCGCCGGCATCTTGCACCTGCGCTTGCGCCCGCGTTTTAATCGCATCTACCACCAGCCAATTTTTCTCAGTTTCTTTTTTAATCAGCCTGACTGCTTCTGTGAATCTCTCGTGGGCGAGATCCTTATTTTCTTCGATCGCCCCGGAGGCCTTATTCACAGCTTTTAAATAAGCTTCGCGGGTGAGTTCGCCCGCTGCTTGCACTTCGGCGGTGGCGCGTTTTTTAATTGCTTCAAACAGCGCCGCAGTTTCTGCGATCGCCTCATCAGTCGCATCGGGCATCTCTTTTTTGACGAGCTCCGTCGTTTCCAGAGTTGCCTCTAAAACTGGTTCCTCGGTTACTTTTGGATCTGTCATCTCAATCTTCTCCTGTGGTAGTAAACATTTTCAAAAAATCTCACAGTCCCTGGATGCAGACTTTGTAGGTGTAGCGCCAGAACGAATTGTGGTTTTTTATACAGACTTTGTACGTGTAGCGCCAGAAGGAATTCTGGCATTTAATAAGAACTAGGCAATTCTTTTTCCAGCTTGATCAACTTTTGTATCCGCGTTTACCTAGTTGGAATGACCTCAGTTCTATTACATTATATCTACCAAAGTTACTCTCGTGTGTAGGATACCACCAACTTGCAGGTACGGTTTAGCGCACTTAATTTTGTGATAAGTCTCTATACCTAAAAAAAAACACCAATAAACTTGGTTTCTCAACACAATAAAACGGGCAAATTTAATAATTTCAATTTGCACCGTGCAAATCTTCGCTTTCTTCCGTATATAACAAGTGGTGACATCTTTGAGCGTGCAGTAAAGATTGAGGAAATTCGTACTTAGATAAGAGGATCTCTTCGAGTGCAACTTTCATTTGATTGGCGCAGATATGTGCTGGCACTTTGCCCGTTCCCGTACCCATGCCGGGAATAGCGATAGTTTCAATGATATGTTTGACTGGCGTTCCATCTGGGACTGAGCCAAATTTTACGAGAGTCAAAATAGCGCGGGTTGCTAGATAAACATTTACTGTTTCTCTTAAAACTGTGGGAACGCGCATAATTGGTGCAGCGATTAAATAGGGAATTTCAGCATGATCGGTGTCTACAATTTCTGCCCTTCCTACTAAGAGTTCGCCGTGATGTCGAGCCTGAATTAGTTTTTGCAAGCGTTCAAGAACCTGCCCTCCAAAATATTCCGAAATTTCTAACTCTAAGCCGTCGTCCATGAAACCAAAACTATTCCCCGGACTAACAAGAGCATCACATTTCACATCAAATATTGAACCGTGATGTATCTTGACATTTTCCATACTGCCGCAAGTGCTTTCCCACGATCTAACTAAACTATCGTCTAAGGCAGCCAGCACAATTTGCATAAATACTCTCTCTTAATTTTAATTGCGAACAGCTAGAGCGATCGCCAATTTAATCCTACAATACTTTACATAAGTTCGCTGAATCTCACATTTATCTCAAATTCAACTAGCAAATGTTCAATAGCTGTATGCAGCAATACCCAAATTTCCGCCACCCGATCGCAATTAGTTTAGGTTCCGTTGCCGACGCTTTGAGCCGGTATTATATCACCTTGTGGTTTGCCAATCGTTTCGGGACGGCTTTTCCCTAGAGCTTTTAACCCGGTTGCCACCCTGTCAGGTTTAGGTGTGATGATGTGTACTGCATCGTGTTTTCCGGCTGAGGGGCTAAAGTTTTCAAGCTGTTTCCTTATCTTGTTTTCAGTGTACTCTTTCTCGGTTGAACTCACATTTAATAAATAATGCTTATGGCGCTCCGATCTCGCGGTTATCAAAAGAACGGTTAAGAATTCAAACAGCGTTTGGTGCGTTTATGCTCGTACATTAGTTTGTCAGCCTTTGCCAGCAATTGTTCTAATAAAACTTCATTATTTAACTCCCCGAACTGCACACCAAGACTTATTGATATATAACCTCGCTCGGACTGTTGATTAAAGCAATCTATATTTTCTTGCAGGCGACTCTGAAAATTAGTAGATGAATCACTAGAAAAATTAGTAATAAATAAAGCAAATTCATCTCCTCCCAGTCGAGCTACAATATCCGCGTCACGAAAGGTTTGCTTTAATATTTGAGCGGCGTCAACAATTACTCTGTCTCCCATTTCGTGTCCGAAAGTATCGTTAATTTTTTTCAAACCATCTAAGTCAGCGAACAAAATACAATAAGAGGTTTGCGTGCGTTGAGCAATTTTCAGTTGTTGTTCTGCTAATAAAAAGAAGCCACGTCGGTTATATAATCCAGTTAATTGATCGGTCACGGATAGCTGCCTTACTTCTGCTTCTGCCTTTAGACGTTCCTGAATTTCGTGTTCTAAACGTTGATTTTGTTCGATCAGTTGTTGGCGTTGCTGTTGGATGAGTAATTGATTTTTTACTCGCATGAGTACTTCCTGCTCTTGAAAGGGTTTGGTAATATAATCTACACCACCCAGTTCAAAGGCTCGTAGCTTGTTTTCCAGTCGCTCGATCGCACTGATAAAAATAACCGGGATCTCTGCACTGGCTTCCGATGCTTTTAACTTTTGGCAGACTTCGTACCCATTCATCTCCGGCATATTGATGTCAAGTAAAATCAGACTTGGTGGGTCGCGATGAACACCTTGGAGCGCCATTCTGCCGTTGAGCGCTTTACGCACAATATAGCCCTGTGACTCTAGAATTTTGGCTAACAAGCGCAGATTGTCTGGGGTATCATCCACGATGAGAATATTCGTTTGGGCGGCAAGTTTGAATAGAGTTGTCATGGTCTTCTTCCTAAATCTGGGTGAGAGTTGCGATCGTTTCAAGCTGAAAGTTATCGACCAGAGATGTCATCGCTTCGATGAAATCTTGTTTCTCCTGGGGAATTTGAGCAATAAGTTGATAAAGCTTATTATCACTAAGATCGAGTGCTGCTTCATGAACTTCTGCAATCCACTGGGTGGGCATGGTTTTCAAGTCAGGAGTAAATATCTTTGGTGGCGAAGCTGATGAGTCTGGCGGAAATTTTTCGGCGTAGCAGTAGCGGACGCCCAAGTGATGAGCTATTTTGTCGAAAAGTGTGTATTCATTAAACGGCTTGGCAATGTAGTCATCGCAACCAACTTGCAGGCTGGCGGTGCGATCGTCTTCAAAAGCATAGGCAGTGAGGGCAATGATGCGTGTCATTTGTCTGTTGTCCTGTGACATTTGCTCTCTCGTGTCTGCTGATGACCCATGACTAATGACTAATGACTGTTGCGCTCGAATCTGTCTCGTCGCTTCATACCCATCCATCACAGGCATTTGAATGTCCATCAAAATCAGGTCAGGGTGCCATGTTTGCCAACGATTGATCGCCTCTACCCCATTTTCCACCGCACACACATCAAACCCAACTGACTGCAGCAGCGTCACCAGCAGTTGCCGATTTTCTAGAACGTCTTCTGCTACTAGAATTCGGTAGATAGGTTGCCCAGGTTCAATCCCGATAATCCGATCGCTAATTTCAGGTTCCTCTAAATCAAGGGACTCTGGTAGTTCCAAAACGACTTGGCAGGTAAAAGTAGAGCCTCGATCTAGGGTGCTTCGCACGGTGATATCGCCTCCCATCAGACGCGCAAACTCACGACTGATAGACAGTCCTAAACCTGTTCCTCGATCATGACGATCGCGATTGGTTTGCATGAAGGCGTCAAAAATTGATTCTAAATCTGAGGGAGAAAGGCCCGATCCGGTATCCTCAACTTCGAGAGACAGGGTAATAGTTGGTTTAATATCGGGTGGATTAGTGGCGCGATCGCGATTTGTACCGGATGACATATCATCTGATGAAAAAGCTCGTCCGCGCAGGGCTATGCTTCCTGTTGTTGTAAATTTGATCGCGTTCCCCAACAAATTAATCAAGATTTGGCGAAGTTTTGCTTGATCTCCACAAACATAACGGGGGACAGTAGCATCCCACTCGCTGCTCAGATGTAACCCTTTCTCAGGCGCTTTGAGGGAGAACATCTCGTTAATAGAACCCAGCAGTCGATGCAGATTAAAACAGCTTCGACTCAGTACCAATTGCCCGGCTTCAATCCTAGACATTTGCAAAACATCGTCGATCAATGTCAGCAAGTGCTCTCCACTACGGGTAATGATCCCTAAATGCTCTTGAAATTCTTCTGGGATATAGGGGCTGTGGTTCATAAGCTGGGTAAATCCCAGAATGGCGTTGAGTGGCGTTCTGAGCTCGTGGCTCATGTTAGCAAGGAACTGGCTTTTGGCACGGTTGGCTATAGTTGCCCTTTCTGCAGCGTGTTCTAGGGCAGCTTGCGAAAATTCTAACACCGCCAGCATGAGGATATGTCTCATTTCGGCGGCACCTTCTAACTCTGCAATCTGCCACGGCTCAGACATCTCCCGCACTGTCTCTTTCCACAGTTCAAAGGATTTGCGGGGACACAGGTGCATTTTTCCAATTTCGTCGATCGACACAGCATCCTGTGGATTACCAGCCCAGTTTATGGTTTGAATTTGTTCGGGTCGAAACCAAAGAATGTGGTATGACTTTTGTATGGTGTAGCATAGCAAGATTGAGATTGCTAAAACACCACTACCTCGCTCCTTAAATTGCTTAGCTTGGGGATACAACTGAGACAAAGAAGCTGTTGCAAACACTCGTTCTTTGTTCTGTTGCAGCAACCACTGCACAAGTTCGCAAACTTCTGATTCAGATGGTGTTTTACCTACCAATGTCAGACGACCATCGAGCAGAATTGCAGCTCCCTGAGCATGAACTAAATCTAGCAATTGAGAAGCATTTTCGGTCAATACTTGTTCGATAAAATTAGACTCTCGCCGGAATGCCTGCTGAAGTTGATCCTGAATAGTTTTCGCCTGCGATCGGTAAAGGTTCAATTCTCGCTGTTGCTGGTGCACCAGTTCGATCGAGGCAAATTGTCCTAAAAATTCACAGGTTTTGCGAGTGTCGTAATCTACCAATCGCGGGCTGTAATGGTGACAGGCAATTAATCCCCAGAGGCGCCGATCGTCAATTAACGAAATTGTCAGTGTCCCAGCAACTCCCATATTCTGCAAATATTCAAGGTGGTAGGGAGATACTCCCCTTAACACACAAGCAGTTAGATCCTGCGGTGTATCGGTTAGGGGATGGTTGGTGGGAATTAGGCGGGCCGGGGTGTAATTGATATTGGGAATTTGGCGTATCCAATTGCGGTAAAACAATTTGCGGGCGGGTACGGGAATATCGATCGCCGGGTAATGCAATCCCAGGTAGCTTTCTAAATAGCTTTCTTTCTCTTCGGCAATCACCACCCCATGCTCATCGGCTTCAAAGCGATATACCATCACGCGATCGAACCCGGTGATGGCTTTCACTTCTCTAGCAATGGTTTGAGCTAAATCCGAAAGATCGATCGCACTGCGAAAGTTGAGGATAACTGTTTGCAGATGATGATAAAAATCGATTTTCTGATTATTTTCAACAGTCAATTGGGGTTCTAGCTCCAGAATCAAATCATCGGGTAGCTGATGTACTGTGCTTCTAAATGTTTGAATTTTACCGTCTTTTAGAGGTATTTTTATATCAAAAGTATTATTAATGTTTATTTGTTCGTGACTGATCTGCCTGACAATTTCTTGGACTCGATCGTGACCAAATATTTTTGGCAATGAATGACCTAATAATTCTTGGACAGAAATTCCAAAAAACTGTTCGACATTTTCACTAGCTTGTAAAATATTGAGGTTGTTTCGTTGCATAAATAAAACGATTCCGTGTGGCTGAATATGACCGGGAGCGTACACGGATTCGTCACTGCATTCCTCTAAATTTGTTAAATAGCCAGGAGTAATTTGGGAAATATTGGGTATTTTATGAGGCATTTTAGAGCAGTAGTTATCAATAAAAATTAAGAAGTTTTTTGCCAATTGCCAAGAATTAAATTTAATTCTTTTTAGCTGTTCCTAATTCCCTAGTCCTAATCAAACGTTTAACTGCACAACACCTTATAAATCCAATGGACGGATTCCACTTGGGAAATTACGTTGAATTAGATTAAGGATTTTCTCAAATTGATACTGGTTGGCGAGTTCGGTCAGATGAATACCGAATTGAGCGAGTTCTGAGGAAAGTTGAGCTACCAGTCCAACGATCGCAAAATCATCCCCACATAAAGCAGCATCTTCCAACTGAACCACCCATTCTTTTGGTAATGTCGCCAGAAGCATTGGATCGAGGGAATCAGAAACGGAAGAGGCAACGGAACAGAGATCAGAAGGAAAACAATCTGTTCCCCGTTCCCCTTTTTCTGTGTCCTCTTCCTCATATACATACTCTAAACCTAGGTATTCCCCCATCTTAAGAAATAGGGTCTGTTCCCGGAAGGGCTTGCTGATGTAGTCGTTGCAGCCAGCAGCCAAGGCTAGGGCGCGATCGCTCTGGGAAGCCTGGGCCGTAAGTGCAATAATGATACTCTTCTGTCCGTCTTCCATTGCCCGAATTTGCTTCGTAGCCTCGTATCCATCTAACACGGGCATCCGAATGTCCATCCAGGTGAGGTCGGGTTGCCATTGTTGCCAAATCTGCACCGCTTCCTGTCCGTTGGTAGCTTCTTTTACTTCTAATCCTAATTGTGTCAGTAATCTGACCATTAGCAAGCGATTTTCTGCTTGATCGTCAACCACCAAAATGCGATGATCCGCTTGACTCGGAGCCAGCCCAATCACGAGGCGATTATTCTCTTCGGGTGTAACATTAACTCCACTGATGGGGCTGACGGGAAGGGTAAAGGTGAAGGTACTGCCCTCTCCCAGAGTGCTGCTGACAGAAATTTCTCCGCCCATGAGTTCCAACAATTTGCGGCTAATGGTGAGACCTAGCCCAGTACCGCCGATCGATCGTCTCCCAGCTTGGGCTTGCACAAACGCATCGAAGATAGTATCGAGTTCGACCGATGCCATCCCTACACCTGTGTCAGCGACTACAAACTGGAGAATCGGCCGAGTTGTGGTTAATGCCCCTGTACCGTCCGCCTCAATGCTGACTTGCAAACTAATGCTTCCCCGATCGGTAAATTTGATGGCATTACTCAGCAGATTCAGCAAAACCTGGCGCAGTTTTTGAGCATCGACAAGCATAAATTGGGGAACTTCTGGCGCAATCTCGAAACAAAGGTCAAGTCCTTTAGAACTTGCTCGTTCCGCCAACATATTTCGGAGGGAATGCAGCAGCGCAATTAAGTCCAATCCGCTTTCTTCAACTGTGCAGTGTCCCGATTCAATTTTCGAGAGATCCAGCACATCGTTAATCAAACTCAAGAGGTGATCTCCACTGCGCCGAATTGTTTCCAGGTCTTGTTTTTGGTTGGGAGTTAGGGAGGGGTCATGGGTCATCACCTGAGCAAATCCTAGAATTACGTTGAGAGGAGTGCGTAATTCATGGCTCATATTGGCTAGGAAGGTACTTTTTGCCAAGTTCGCTGCTTCTGCTGCTTCCCTTGCGTGCTGCAGTGCCAATTCTTTTTGTTTGCGATCGCTAATATCTTGCCCAATGCCCAAAAAATGCCCGCTAGAAAGCCGCACGTTTGCCCAAGATGTCTCTAATTGCTGTCCGGTGGCGGTCAGTGTTTTCATATCTTGCCACTTGCCGGTTGCTGATAACATAAAGTTCCCGACATTTTGACGATCAACTGGGTCAGGATAACACTCAGCTAAGATATCTTTTTGCTGCCAATCTTCTAGGGACCAACCTAAAATGTTTTCAAATTCTGGGTTGAGCAATTCCATTTGACCTTGCCTGTTAAATAAAGCAATCATCACTGGGATATTATCGACGATCGCCTGAAACATCTCTTTCTGATAGCGCAGAGCTTCCTCTGCTTGTTGTCGAGCCGTAATATCTCGCAGAAAGGTAGTAAAAATAATTTCACCGCCGATTTCGATCTGGGAAATGGAAGCCTCAGCCGGAAATTCTGTGCCATCTTTGCGCCGTCCAAAAATGGCTCCTCGCTCTGCCATTTGCCTTGCATAGGAGCCATTGTGGGTATACTCGCTGATGTGCTGATGGTGAACTTCTGCAAAGCGCGAGGGCATCAACATCGCCAGGGGTTTCCCTAAAACTTCCTCAGCGGCGTAACCAAAAATTCGTTCTGCTCCTTTGTTAAACAGAGTAATTTGCTGATTGGTATTGATAGAAATAATCGCATCGCTGGCAATCTCTAAAATTCCTGCAAATCGCGATTGAGAGATGTGTAAGTCGATTTCGGCTTGTTTGCGTTCGGTGATATCCCGGCAGATACAGAAGTTCATCATCTCACCTTCTAATTCTACCCGATCCCAGCTAATTTCCACATCATAGACAGAACCATCTTTGCGGCGATGTCGCGTCTGAAACAGAGGAATAATCTCGTCTCTGAGGATGAAAAGCTGTAGTTCTTCTTTTGTCAATTGAGCATCCCAATCAAAGACACTCAGATTCAGGGTTTCTTCTAGGCTGTAACCTAGCATCCGCGCAAAACTGGGGCTGGCTTCGACGACTTTTCCGAGGCGATTCATGACCACAACACCATCCATTGAAGTGTTGAAAAGTGTTTTAGTCCGCAGGAGTTCCTGTTCTAGGGCAAGTTCGGCTTTTTTGCGATCGCTAATATCTTTCATGAAGCAGTAATGCCCCATAAATTGGTGCTGTTCGTCGTAAGTTGAAATCATCACCAATTGCTTATAAAAAACCGAACCATCTTTACGAACTCCTCTGGTTTCAACTTCAACCCTGCCCTCTTGCACCATCCGCCAATAAGCTGCAACCAGTTTTTTCAACTCATCGGGATCTACGGTTTTTTCCCAGGACATTCCGATCATTTCTTCTGGGTGATAGCCTGTCATGTCAGCATAAGCTTTATTCACATAGAGGTAACGCCCTTGTACATCCAGTTTGGAAATGCCGGACACCGCATTTTGCATTACCTCACTCATTTCTTTACGCTCTGCTTCTGCGTGTTTGCGATCGGTGATATCTTCTGAAAAACAAAGTAGGTACTGGGGCTGATGCTGCTCGTCGTAAATGGGAATCTTCACCGTATGCAGCCAACGTTTGCCCAGACTATGACTGTCAATGACTTCTTCAAGAATATCCTCAGTCTTACCTTTCTCAAAGGCTTCTCTATCCTTTTGGTCAAAAAAGATAGCCTGTTCAGTTGGGAAAAAATCATAGCCACTTTTGCCGATCGCTTTTTCGGCTGAGATGCCAAATAACCGTTCGCTGGTTTTATTCCAAAACTGAAATACGCCAAATTGTTTAGGCTGTGCGTCCTTAACAAAAATTGCGATCGGTAAATTATCCAGCAGTGCTTGTAAGAAATTGCGAGTGTTTTGGATGTCCTGCTCTACTTTTTTACGCTGGCTAATATCAATAAACGTAACTACTACTCGTTGGATTTGACCCTTTTGATCTAACTCAGGGTAGGCATTAACTAATACCCAAACACAACTATCACTTCTTTTTTTTATTCCTAAAACATAATTTTTGAGCGAACTTCCCGTGGATAAAACCTGATTCACGGGATATTGCTCTAGGGGCATAACGCTGCCATCTTCGCGTACCAAATGCAATCCCGGATCGCTCACGGTTTTTCCCAGTATTTGATCCATTGAAAACCCTAGTAATTCAGCAGCCGTTTCATTACATAATTGGACGCTGGTATCTGTCGCATGAATCACAAAACCCGCATTTAAGTTATCGATCAATTGCCGATATCTGGCTTCGCTTACCTGTAAAGCAACTTCAGCTTGCTTGCGCTCTGTAATGTCGGTGTGAGAGCCAGCCATCCGAATTACGTTACCTGCATCATCCCACAGCGCCTGACCGCGATCCAAAATCCATTTGTAGGAACCATCTTTGCAGCGAATGCGATGTTCTGTGATATAAAAAGGAGTTTTCTTGGCAAAATGATCTTGAACGGCTTGCATCACCCATCCCAAATCATCGGGATGTATCAAATTAACCCATTGGTCTAAAATGTTTGGGATTTCATGGTCTTCATAGCCCAGCATTTCCTTCCAGCGACTAGAAAAGAAGATCTCATTGGTTTGAACATTCCAATCCCAAATGCCGTCATTATTCCCGCGTACAGAAAGTTCCCAGCGTTCTTCACTTTCACGTAGTGCTGCTTCTGCTTGTTTGCGGTCAGCAATATTCCGGGCAATCTTTGAGGCTCCAATTATATTCCCTGTTTCGTCTTTAATGGGAGACACACTCATCGAGACATCGATTAATGTTCCATCTTTCCTCAGCCTCTTTGTATCGTAGTGTTCGATGCGTTCTCCTCGCTGGATTTTGGTGAGAACTTCGTTTTCCTCATCTCGATAGTCTGCGGGAATCAGTTTTCTCCCTGATTGCCCTACTATTTCGGTCGCTGTATAGCCAAAAATTGTTTCGGCTCCTACATTCCAACTTGTAACTACACCCTCTAAATCTTTGCTGATAATGGCATCTTCCGAAGATTCAACGATCGCAGCTAGTCGAGCGATCGCAATTTCTGCCTGTTGTCGCTGGTGAATTTCCCATTGCAACTGGCGATTGGCTTTTTTGAATTGATGGACTTCGCGATAACTAACTTGTGCGAGATACATGACCAAAATCAGCAGCCAAACTAAACTCAATCCCCCAATTAACACAACTGTTGGTAAATAAAATTTACCCTCTTTTACTAAATCTAAATTTGGATAAAGATCAACTCGCCACTCGGCACTATAGGCTCTTATTAAAACTGTTTTAAGAGGTAAACATTGAGACAAAAGCTCTTGACCGTAGATCAAATTCGTGTCATCATATATAGCCACCTTGTACCCAAATGGCACTTTTAAAATACTGTCAAATAGAGTTTTAAACTTAAAAACTCCGACAATAAACCCATCAAACCGCTCCCCTACAAATAAAGGAAAAGTTGCTAGAAATCCTTGACCCCCTTGAACGAGGGAAACATTGCGAGTTAACATAGGTTGACGCAAATCACGAGCCACTTGCAAAGTGATTTTGCGACGCATTTCCAGATTAAGATCTAGGTTTTGCGCTGCCTCATTCCCAGCCAGTGGCACAATCGATCGCACTTTAAATAATGGATCAACTAATGCGATCGCCTGATAACCGTAGAAATCCTTTACATAAGCCTCAGCATCGGCTTCCCAAAGATCCTTTGGTGTACCGCCATTGGCTTCCCAGCGATTCGCCATTTGCCGAAGTGTCAGCATCCGAATTGATAATTCTTCGGTCAGTTGTGACTGAATCGCATTGGCTTCCTGCTGAATTAACTGCTCAATGTGAATTTCTCCGTTGATGGTTAGCTGTTGCCACGTAAATAAAACAGCAAGAGAAGCCACCACACCAAGCAAAAGAGGTAGCAATCGTTTAAGTCGTGTTTGGCATAAACTTCTAATTACGTTGAGTCGAGGGATTACCATAAATTAAGCGATAGATAAATAGATCTGTATTCCCTTTCTTGGGCTAGAGTTGGGTAATTTAATGAGGCAATAAAAAAAAGTTTCGAGCGTGAAAACCAGTTAGGCATAAGACAATATCTAAACTTTATCTGCCTCAAGTGACCTATTAGATTCCACCGACAAAGAATGTTGTTCATTAAGCCCTAGCCCTCTAACTAGATTAAGAGAGGGCGATGAGCAATATCTGTTCAGATTGTAAATAGGTGTTGTTTGCCAACATTGGCGACAAAACCAGTAGATTTGATGCTGGCGAACGTGACGGAGCATTTGAGTCGAGCAGCAGGGGCAGTGTGTCATAAAGACCTATTTTTTAACTAAGGGGTACTTCACTCTTGTTGCAAAGTGCTGTAAGCTCGCTTGAAGCAACGATAACAAGACCCTACAGAAAAAAAATAAAGATTTGGTAAAGAAGATAAAATGGTTAAGGAAAAGATACAAGTTTAAACATTCCGTAATGCAATTAAGATTGCAGAGAATTTTTATCCCAAAATACGCAACTTGTAATGTTCCATCTGGTTTGTTATAATTCTACCCTATTCAGATGCAGCTTTTGAGATCCATTCCTACATAAAATGGTTTTCCTGTTCCCTGTTCCATGATTTGATATGAGAGTCTAAATCCCAGCCCAACACATTGGCAGTTTGAACAGAAACCATAGTTGGAGCGATAGGATTTATATCACTGCTGGTAGGTGATATGGACAGTTTTAATTAATTGTTAATGCGCGCGAGGTAATAAGTTGTCAAACCCCTTATTGCCCCAAACTTCTTTGTGTGTATAACCCGTGAAGGTGAATAAGAAAGAATTTAGGTAGTTAACATTTCGCGATCAATCGAGGGGGACGACGCTCAACTGCACCTTATCCAATAGCGATCGCCAGCTTCCTTATTGATGATAGCTGATCGCATGGGCAAAGCAATTTGGTTATCGGTTCGGCTTTGCGATTTTGGCTGTGCCAGCTTTTTTGGGGGTGACAGTGCTGTTGGTACTTCAGCGAACCTATCTCCCTCCCTGCGATTTTGAAGCAGGAGGGTTAAAAATTAAAGGGGAAGGGTGATCGAGATGTTTTGGGTTTATTTAGATACTTTAGGGCTGATTGGTGATGGCTATGAGGATTTTCCCTTCATTCCCTTTAACCCTACCTAAAAACGAATATAAGCCTCGGACTCCTGTGGTGGAAAGATACAAATTTTAGACTTTTGTTGCTGCTCCCAGATTAATCTGTGGAGTACATCTAAAATCTCACATCCTTCGACTGAGCGCTCACACCGAAGTCTCACATCTCAACTTGACTGATTTTCACCGAAGCGCAATCACATTTGACAGCTAGATTCCTATATTTTACCCTTGGGCGATGGGGAGTGACGCGATCGCAGCCCGGATTTTTGGGTGGCAAGTTCGATCGCCTCGGCATTTGGGCCATGATGTTTGCAGTGATTTTTTCTTCACTGTTTGCCCCATTGGTATTGTTGGGAAATGGGCATAGGGAATTGCTAGGAATGACTTTATAGGGTATAGGTATGGGAGTCCAGGAATCGATTTTGAAAGCCGCCGTAGCTCGACTCGTGCCTGCAAACAAAAGAGGTTCCGCCTATGGGATCTTTAACACAGGCTATGGCTGATCGTGATTTCTGGGCAGTTGGGCGATGATAATTGTTTACGAGCGCTCAATTACTTAGCCGGTTATATTTTCAGTTGCGCTCCAACTCGCTATTTTTCCAGTCTTGTTTCTGGTGAAAAAGCGATCACCTGTCACAGAAAATTGACTGAATACTCGCCAGTCATACCATTTTTGATTTTCGATTGAGAATGACAGACTGCATCATGGTTAAGGCTTTTCGGCAGTTGCTTATTTTACAAAACTGGTATCAATTAGCCATTATCAGTTATCAGTTTGCCAGAGTTTTTAACTACTGACTACTGACTGCGGACTACTAACTACTAACTACTGACTACTGACTACTGACTAATAACTAAACTCAAACAAAAGATAGGAGGTTTAATTGTGGTAGTTAAAACAGCAACAGAGGGTCTCATCACCTTAGAAGGAGTTAGCAAGGTTTACCAGCAGCCCAACGGTCAAAAAATCTCTATCTTAGAGTCAATTAGTTTAGAGATCCGAGCGGGCGAAATAGTAGCTTTACTAGGCCCCTCCGGTTCAGGAAAATCAACATTAATGCGGATGATTGCCGGACTTATCCCGCCCAGCAACGGTCAAGTTCTCTACCACAATCGTCCTTTAGTCGGCTTAAATCCTGGGGTGGCAATTGTATTTCAAAACTTTGCCCTTTATCCCTGGCTGACCGTACTAGAAAATGTAGAATTAGGCTTAAAAGCTAAAGGAGAATTGGCCGAACCGCGCCTGCAAAAAGCCTTGCGAATGATTGATATTATTGGTTTAGACGGATTTGAAAATGCTTATCCGAAAGAACTTTCCGGCGGAATGCGGCAGCGGGTGGGATTTGCTAGAGCTTTGGCGGTAGAACCCGAATTGCTTTGTATGGATGAACCGTTTTCAGCTTTAGACGTGCTGACGGCAGAAAACTTGCGGTTTGAGTTATTAGATTTGTGGCTGGAAAAAAAGATTCCGACTCAAGCTGTGTTAATCGTAACTCACGGGATTGAGGAAGCGGTAATTTTAGCCGATCGCGTTGTAGTCTTGGGCCGCAACCCGGGGCGAATTCGCGCCGAATTGACGGTGACTTTGCCGCATTACCGCGATCGTAAAACTCCCGAATTTCAAGCTCTGGTAGACCAAGTTTACAAAATTCTCACCAATCCCGACTTGAGCTATGAAACAGTAACTGCACCGCCTGAAAGTGTCGCTACTGTGTCTCAACCTCAACCCGCTCAAAGCGCTAAATACCAATCTCTGCCGCAGGTGCGAACCGGTGCGATCGCAGGTCTGTTGGAACTCTTGGAAGACCGAAAGGAGCAGGATCTCTACCGCCTCGGTCAAGAATTAATGTTAGAGGTTGACGACATTTTGCCGATCGTGGAAGCAGCAAAATTAATGGAATTTCTGGTAATTCAAGAAGGCGACCTCCTTTTAACTCCAGTTGGCATTGAGTTTATTGCCGGCGGCATTGACCAGCGCAAACAAATTGTTCGCACCCAAATTCTCAGCAATATTCGCCTCGTACAGCAAATTTATCGAATGCTTCAGGTCAAGCGCAATCACCGCATTTCTGAAGAGTTGATTTTGGATATTCTCGAAGCCCACTTTAGCCCCAAAGAAGCAATGCGGCAATTGAAAACTGCTATTGACTGGGGTCGCTATGCAGAGTTATACAGTTACGATGAGCCAGGGGGCGAAATCTTCTTAGAATCTGAAGATAAACCTGAGTAGTTATTTGTTAGTTGTTTGTTGTTATTTGTTATTTATTGGTGTCTTAGTCTTGTTCCCAAGCTCTGCCTGGGTGGGAATACATACCCGGAGGCTCGGCCTCCAATAACTAATAACTAATAACTAATAACTCATGCCCGATGCCCCATGCTCGATGCCCCATGCAAGCCAATTTTCGATTTTCGATGGCTGATTTTAGATTCAAGTTACTAATCAATTCTTCAATCTAAAATCTAAAATCTAAAATCTAAAATTGCCCGATGCCCCATTACCAATAACTACTTCTTATGACCAGACCTCTAACACCAGCCAATAAAACTTTAGAAAGGTCAGCTTGGACTTGGCAAGATGGTTTGCTGATTCTAGCAATCTTCTCTCTAATTTTGGCAATTGTCCAAACAGCTTCTCAATTCAGCAGTGACTACAACCCAAATTTCAAAATTGAGACCACCCTAAAGGTCTTGCCAGAATATACAGCCCAGACTCTTTTACGCATGGCAGCCGCCTATTTTTTATCGCTGCTGTTTACCCTAGTTTATGCTTATTCTGCTTACCGTTTTCCCCTGGCTGCGAAAATTTTAATTCCCTTGTTAGACATTTTGCAGTCGATTCCTGTTTTATCTTTTTTGCCGGGAGTTGTTTTAGCGCTAGTCACTTTATTTCCCGGTCAAAGAATTGGCGTAGAACTTGCATCAATTATCTTAATCTTTACTGGGATGACGTGGAATATGACCTTTAGTTTCTATCAGTCGCTTTCCGGGATTCCGAAAGAACTTAAGGAAGCTGCTCAAGTTTATCGGCTCAATGCTTGGCAGCAGTTCTGGACATTAGAATTGCCTGCTGGGGCGATCGGACTGGTGTGGAATAGCGTCATGTCAGTGGCGGGCGGCTGGTTCTTTTTGATTGCGATCGAATCTTTTACATTGGGGGAGAAAAACTTTAATTTGCCCGGACTAGGTTCCTATTTGGGCAAGGCAGCCAATGAAGGCAATTTTGGGGCGATCGGCTGGGGTTTAGCAGTCTTAATTGGGGTGATTATAGCCATAGACTTTTTCATCTGGCAGCCTTTGATTGCTTGGGTAGAAAAGTTTAAATATCAAGCGGTGGAAGCTACCAATGTACCGCAGTCAAATGTGTTAGATTTTTTCAGGCGATCGGCGACACTGCGGGTTTTCAAGTCGCGTATTTCGCCGATCGGTGACAGTCTTGAGGTCGGTTTGGCCAGAGCTTTTGCACCTGTTAATTTCCCAACAAATTCCAGACAAAAAAGCCGCATCGGAAATTGGATAAATTGGATATTTGTTAGCGGGTTTGCCGTCATTGTGCTTTGGGGAACTTGGGAAGCAGTGCTGCTGCTGCGATTGCTGAATTTGTCTGACTGGCAAAAAGTCATGACAGGTGCATTTTTCACAGCTTTGCGCGTCATTTGCGCGCTATTTTTATCGCTGTTGTGGACAGTGCCGGTCGGAGTGGCGATCGGTCGAAATCCGCGTTTAGCTCAAATTTTGCAACCATTAGTACAAATAGCAGCATCTGTACCGGCAACTGCTTTATTTCCCGTATTGCTACTAGCTTTAATTCACGCTGGAGGCGGCTTGCAAATTGGTTCTGTGGCGCTGATGATGTTGGGTACAATGTGGTATTTGCTGTTTAATGTTATTGCGGGCGCTCAAGCCATACCTTCGGAGTTATTTGAAGCTGCACAAGTTTACAAACTATCCCTAATCCAGCGCTGGCAAACTTTAATTTTGCCGGGAATTTTTCCCTACTTAATCACAGGAATTATTACAGCAGTTGGCGGTGCTTGGAATGCAAGTATTGTCAGCGAGTACGTGCAGTTTAAAGGTCAAATTGTTACGACAGAGGGTTTGGGAGAAACTATTTCTCAGGCTACGGCATCTGGGAATTTTCCCTTGCTGTTGGCTGCTACTTCTGTGATGTCGTTGTTGGTTGTATTGACTAACCGTTTGGTGTGGCGACCACTTTACCGTTTGGCACAAGAAAAATATCAATTGTTGGTTTGATTCGGGTAAAATAGGACTGCAATATAGAAGCCAAAGCTGAGCGAAAGCGGCCGTCAATTCTCGGCTCTGGCGACTTAATTAAAGCAGGCGATACTTTTCTGCTGCCAAACCCCCGAAACTT
Organism: Microcoleus sp. POL10_C6; assembly: GCF_036701585.1. Lineage (NCBI taxonomy): Bacteria > Bacillati > Cyanobacteriota > Cyanophyceae > Oscillatoriales > Microcoleaceae > Microcoleus > Microcoleus sp. POL10_C6. The sequence continues at coordinate 57,221 of NZ_JAUBRB010000012.1, forward strand.
AATTTTAGACAGTGCTGGTTGAAGTTAGCCGATCGCACCACCAAAAATACGAGGCTCACCCAAAATACAAGCACCCAAATATATTGACAATATGGTTTTTTTGCGTATCATATTAAAAACCCGTAAAATATCTATTCGGATGCTCAACGAATGAAATCAACGCTAACCAAGAAAAACCTCAAACTCGCAGCATTTACAGCTATATTTTCGATATTATTTCCTGCTGCTTTACCTACAGTTGCTTCAGCCCAGACAGCACTGGAAGAAATTCGGCAAACCGGCATTCTCAAAGTTGGCATCCGAAAAGATGCCCCTCCCTTTGGCTACTTAGAAGGTGAAAAATGGCAAGGAGTTTGCATGGAAGGCTTAGAACTTTTTCGAGCTGACTTAGAAAAAAAATTAAATCGCTCCATCCGCTTAGAAAAAGTAGAAACAGATCTAAACGAATCAGCGGAAAAAGGGCGCTTCCGCAGCGTAACCAGCAAGCGCGCTCACCTAGAATGCGGGCCTAATACAATTCTAAAAAATCCCCCCAGCGGGATTGCATATTCACTGCCTTTTTTATACAGCGGCACTTATCTGTTAGTCAAGCCAGAAAACAGACTGAGAGTCAACCCTTCAGGATTCCTGCAAGACGTGACCATTGGCGTGCTAAGCGGTTCTGTTACCCAACAATTCATTGCAGGCCGATATCAACTAGCCAACCAGCGAATTTATGAAGGTATCGGGGGCAGACAGTCGGGTGTAAAAGATGCGGTATCCGGAGCAATCGATGCCTTCGCTAGCGACGGAATGCTGTTAGTAGGAGAAGCGCTGAGACAGGGTTTAACTCCAAACCAATATTCTGTTATACCGGAGCAGCCTTTAACCTGCATTTCTTACGGCATGATTCTACCAGCAAGCGATACTGAATGGAAAGAAACAGTCAATAATTTTATTCGCAATCAAAGTTCGACGAACCTGTTGGAAAAAGTGCTCGGACGCAATTCTCCTTTTCTACCGATGAGTGTCGCCGATCAAGATAAATGTATTTGATCCCAAATCAGGCAAGGTGCTCGGCGCGCACCAGAAGAATAGGGGTGAGGTGCGGATCTTGTCAGGGCAAGTCTGATCACTGCAACCAGTGGCGTCAATACGCTCTAAACTGGATTCAGGAAGGCGCGCAGCACAGGTTTAGGAGGGTCATCAGTGACAGAAAAAAGTTATCAATCGTCTTCTCTACCCACCTACGCGCGAAAAGAACTGCGGGAATTAGTTCGATCGCAGTTAAGGGCCCTGTTGGAAGAAGGAGACTTTAAAGGAGCAAAAGCGATTTTGCACCCGGTGCAGGAAGCAGACATAGCTGAAGCTATCGAAGGCCTGCCAGAAACCATGCAAGTAATAGCTTTCCGCTTGCTTTCCAAAGACGAAGCAATCGCAGTTTACGAATATCTCGACTCCAGCGTTCAGCAGTCCCTCTGCGAAAAATTCAAACGCCAAGAAGTCATTGACATTGTAGACAAAATGTCCCCGGACGATCGAGCTAAACTCTTTGACGAACTGCCGGCAATATTAGTCCGTCGCCTGTTGGGTGAATTGAGCCCGACGGAACGGGAAGCTACGGCTCAACTTTTGGGTTACGAAGCCAGTACCGCCGGTCGGATTATGACCCCGGAATACATTTCTCTGAAAGAAAGCTTTACCGTCGCCCAAGCTTTAGACCGAATTCGCTCTTTGGCTAAAACTACCGAAACAATTTATTCTCTTTACGTCACCGACGCCGGACGCAGCTTGACCGGTATTTTATCTTTGCGGGATTTAGTCACTTCCCCCCTCGACAAAACTGTCGGCGAAATTATGACCCGCGAAGTAGTTTCTGTTCAAACAGGAACGGATCAAGAAGAAGTCGCTAGGCTGATCCAGCGTTACGATTTTTTAGCTGTGCCCGTTGTAGACCGCGAACAGCGGCTGGTCGGGATCATTACAGTTGACGACGCGATCGACATTTTAGAACAAGAAGCAGCCAAAGATATTTATACCTTGGGCGGCGTCCAGTCCGGCGGCGACAATTATTTTCAGACCGACTTAATCACTGTTGCCCGGAAAAGAGTCGTGTGGCTGTTTGTTCTGCTTTTAACTAATACTGTCACCGGCGCAATTATTAGAGCTCAAGAAGATATTTTGAACCAAGTAGTCGCCTTAGCAGCTTTTATTCCCCTGCTGACTGGCACTGGAGGCAATGTCGGAGCTCAGTCCTCAACAGTTGTAATTCGCGGTTTGAACACTGATGAAATTACAGCAATGGGGCCGTTTCAAGTAATTGTTCGCGAGGGGATGGCGGGAGCGCTGCTAGGAGCTATATTGGGGACTGTAGCGACGGGCTGGGCTTATACTTTGCAAGGGAGTTTACCAGTGGCACTCGCGGTGGGAGTGAGTTTGTTTGCGATCGCAATTTTAGCTTCTCTTGCCGGTTCAGCTCTGCCGTTTCTATTTCGTTCTTTGGGTTTAGACCCGGCTTTAATGTCTGCTCCTTTTATTACCACCGCAGTTGATGTCCTCGGGGTCTTGATTTATTTCACTTTAGCTCGACAAATTTTGCAGCTTTAATATATTTAATTACATGGCTGTGAATAAAAAACTTAATCTGTTTTTCACCACTGCTAAATTCGGGGTTTACGTGCGATTACATACCGGATATCTGCCATCGCGCGTACTTTATTTTTATCCGCATACTTGTACCACTTGAAAAAAATAATGCAACTATAAGCCCGTGCTCTAAACTCCGAGCTTCATCAGTCATTCCCAATCTAAAATCTACAATCTAAAATCTAAAATCTAAAATGGTATTAGCCTATGTCATCATCCAATTCACCAACGAAAATCCAAAATCCCAGGTCCAGCAATTTGTTAGAAACTGCTGAAGTGGTTTTTATTGCTGCCTCTGCTGTGGGATTGGCTGCTAGCTTGGTTTGGGAACAGAGCGTTTATGCTCAAGTGCCTGTAGTGATTGCGTTGGTGTTGAATTTTGTGAATCGGCAGAAGCTGCACAGGCAAGTTAAAGCAAGTACGGCGGCCACGTTCGATCGCGTAAATCAACAAGCAGCTACTACCGATCGCGCGATCGAGCAATTGCAACTTGCTGTAAATGCTTTAGACGAAGCTCTTGCTCAAACATCTCGCGAAAATCTCAATGTTGCGCCTGGAGAAAACGTACACTCTCTAATTTCAGCCATTGAGAACCTGCGCCAGCGACTAATAATTTTAGAAAAAACTATTAAAATGATTCAAAGCGAGATCGAACTCACCAGCCGCCAATTCAAACAGCGACCGGAGTTGCAACAAGTCGAAACTTTGACAACAATAATTCTGGACTTGCAGCAGTTTATCAACGAACTGCCGCAGTGGGGAAATTTGCAGCAGCGGCAGCTAACAGAACTTCAGCAAAAAGTAGACAATGCTTTGGCGGAACTCTCAGAAGAAATTGCTGTGATTCCCAACCGGGTCCAAGAAGCGCTAGCTAGTCGCGGTGGGGAAATTAACCCACAGCTTGGTTCTGGTTTGAATGCCGAGCAAAAGAATGGTTATCGACCTAAAACCCAGAATGAGAAAATTCGCCAGAAATATCCCAGAGCTTATGTCAAGTGGAGTCAGGATGAAGACGAGAATTTGAAAAAAGAATATGCTAGCGGTCAACAAATTGGCGAATTAGCTCAGAGATTTCAGCGACAGCCTAGTGCCATTCGTTCGCGATTACAAAAATTAGGATTAATCAAATAATTGTAATTGGTAATTGGTAATTGGTAATTGGTAATACCATTTCTCTAAAATCGTGCAACACTCTTCGACCGCCCCTAGCCCCCCCGCTGCATTGCGGGGGGACAAGAATACTGTTGCATTCTTTTTTAAAATTGGTATAACCACAGAAAACAGACAACAGACAACAGTCAAAAGTCAACGGACAACGGACAAATAACAAAGCGATCGCCCTTTTTTTTCAAAAGAGCGATCGCTTTGTTTCTGTATTCAGTACCTGCTGCCAACAGCGGGTCACCAACATCACATCTCAAGGCTTTTTAGCCTTGGTCTACCTCATTTTAGAAATCTTGGGGTAACAAAGAACTTAAACGCTCCAACAAAGGATCGGAATTCCGAGGAGGAACAACTTCAGCATCAGACACTACATTATCATCCGCAACAGACTCAGACTCAATCGGGCCAGGCTCTACTACTTTTGAAACTGGGGCAAAAGAAACTTGAGCAAACTTACTGTTAACACTCCCCTGCAACTGATCCAACTGCGCGCTGAGTTGACTAAGGTGATGTTCCAGTCCCTCCAAACGGCTTAATTCCTCTGCCGAAACATTGTGTTCAAACTCAGAAAATTTGACCACAAGTTCAGCAATACGCTGTTCCAACCGCTGAAAGCTCTGTGTAGAGCTAGCAGACTCAGATACAGACAAAAACTGCCACAAAGCTTGCTTGCAGAGATTGCTGAAAGTCTGATACTTCGTGAAAGCCAACTCTTTTTCAATAGCGGCCAGCAAAGTTTGATCCGCAGCATCTTCCGTAAACGCCACGGAGAAATTCGCCTTATTTTTTGCCCACAGTGCCATAGGGTTCAAGCCTTAATGCGTTACTTTATCGTGGCTAGCTGAGCCTCAGCATAAATAAACTGTCCCAAAGCATTAGCTTTCCGAGAAGGCTGAGCCAAGTGAGCCTTAAGATTGGCGTCTTTAAGCAAAGGTTGCAAAACCTCCCAGAAAAACTCGCCGCCACCGCCAGTCAGAACCACATCCGTCACACGTTCGGGCAGCCACTGCACCAAACGTTCGGACAGTTCGTTAGCGAAAGCCTCCCGCAAATCCTTAATAATCGGATCTAAATTAGTCGGCTTAGTCGCTCCTCTGGGACGGTAGAAACGCTGGCCTTCGGGTTTATTCACCGCTTCCAGTAAAGACAGAGATTGAGGGTCTGCCCCCGGAATCTTTGAGGCAACTTGTTCGTAGAACTTGTTCATTGCGAAGGAATCGCTCTTTGAAGCCGCCCGGGCGAACCGGAAACGATCGACCATTAACAAATCGGTAGTTTGGTGTCCGATATCAACAACAGCCACCGACAGTTCCGGCAATTCCGGCGTAAACTCCTTGTTATCTTGAGCCTCGCACCAAATCAGGCTGCCGAACCCTTCCGGCATCACCCAAACGTGACTGATATTAATATCCACACGCTCGCCCCGGTACACCACAACGTGGGGAGAGCGCAGTTGGCTGATAATCTCTTCCTTTTCCTTCTCAAACTGATCCTGCGAATAAAACGGCAAACCCAGCACAACTGCTATTTCGCCCTTCATCTGGAAATATCCTGCACAGGAAAAGACCTTAACCAAAGCATCTACTACTTTCGACTGGTCAGCGCCACCGAGATTAGCGCCAAAATCTGCCGCCAATTGACCTATAGCGTAACCCCTGCCCTGGTACTCCAGCCACATATCCAACAGAGGGTCTGTTGCTTTGGACTCAAAGCTGCCACCCCGCACCTTTTCCACGGGCATAGTAGCCACGTTGGCAGGGATGAAAACAACGCTACTTGGGTTGCGACTCACGCAAGCTTTAGTTGCCGTCCGACCCAAATCAGCACTAATAATCGATTTGTTAGAAGCGACTTTAGTCTGCTGGGTCAGCATAGCCGAATTAGGAACAAGCTGTCTAGTTGTCATTGAAATGTATTACCTCACTGAGCCTCACCATTATCATGCCTTATCCCTTGACACTGCCACGCTTAAAGACAGTGGGTGAAAGCGGCGATTCTTCTAACTCTACCTAGATCGGTATCGAAATCAGCACCAAACATTATATTCGGGACGATCGCCCTTAATGGATTTTAGATTTTAGATTTTAGATTTTAGATTTTAGAGGCGACAACAGGGGCCGCGGTCCGGGGGCTTGTACCCTGGATGGTTTCGGTCGAGGAGTATTCTCGATCGATCGCGGCAATACGGCCTGTTGCCTGAGAGTGCATTGTTAAGTTAAATTTAGTTAAGATTCTGAGTGTAAACTTTTGTCGCACTTCTCCCACACCGCGATCTTACCCGATCTGTCCCCAATTCAAGGCATCCTCATTTATGAAAATTTCTTGGCGAACTATACTACTTTGGACTTTACCCGCCTTAGTCATCGGCTTTTTCTTGTGGCAGGGGGCCTTTGCCCCATCCCCCGCAGAAATGAGCAAGAACACCGCCAGCACCCGCCTGAGCTACGGTCGATTCTTAGATTACTTAAACGCCGGTCGAGTGACCAGCGTTGACCTTTACGACGGAGGTCGGACGGCTATTGTCCTAGCAGTCGATCCCGAACTGGACAATCACGAGCAGCGGTGGCGGGTAGACTTGCCCTCAAATGCCCCGGAACTGGTTTCTAGGCTCAGAGACTCAAAAATCAGCTTCGACACTCACCCACTACGCAACGACGGTGCTGTCTGGGGACTTTTAGGCAATCTAGTATTTCCCCTGTTGTTAGTAGGAGGCCTGTTTTTCCTCTTCCGCCGCGGTGGCAACGTTCCCGGCGGCCCTGGCCAAGCCATGAATTTTGGCAAATCCAAAGCTCGCTTTCAAATGGAAGCTAAAACAGGCGTACTGTTCGACGACGTAGCAGGCGTTGAGGAAGCCAAAGAAGAACTTCAAGAAGTGGTGACATTCCTCAAAAAACCCGAACGCTTCACCGCAGTCGGGGCGAAGATTCCCAAAGGCGTCCTGCTAGTGGGCCCTCCCGGAACCGGTAAAACCCTGCTGGCAAAAGCGATCGCAGGCGAAGCTGGCGTGCCTTTCTTCAGCATCTCCGGTTCGGAATTTGTTGAAATGTTCGTCGGTGTCGGCGCTTCCCGCGTTCGGGACTTGTTCAAGAAAGCTAAAGAAAATGCTCCTTGCATCATCTTTATCGATGAAATCGATGCAGTGGGCCGCCAGCGTGGCGCCGGTATCGGTGGCGGTAACGACGAACGGGAACAAACCCTGAACCAGTTGCTGACCGAAATGGACGGTTTTGAGGGCAATACTGGCATTATCATCATTGCTGCCACCAACCGCCCCGACGTGCTCGACTCAGCACTGCTGCGTCCGGGACGTTTTGACCGCCAAGTTAGCGTAGATACGCCGGATATCAAAGGCCGCTTGGAAATTTTGGAAGTTCACGCGCGCAACAAGAAGCTGTCTCCAGAGATTTCTTTGGACGCTATCGCCCGCCGCACTCCTGGTTTTACCGGCGCTGATTTGGCTAACTTGCTCAACGAAGCTGCTATTTTAACCGCCCGCCGCCGCAAAGAAGCGATTACGATGCTCGAAGTTGACGATGCAGTCGATCGCGTGGTAGCAGGTATGGAAGGCACTCCCTTGGTGGACAGCAAGAGCAAGCGCTTGATTGCTTACCACGAAATCGGCCACGCGATCGTCGGTACAATCATTCAAGCCCACGATCCAGTTCAAAAAGTTACCTTAGTTCCTCGCGGACAGGCCCGCGGCTTGACTTGGTTCATGCCCAGCGAAGACCAAGGTTTGATTTCTCGATCGCAAATTTTAGCCCGGATTAGCGGTGCTTTAGGTGGCCGCGCAGCCGAAGAAGTAGTTTTTGGCGATGCCGAAGTAACCACCGGTGCCGGCAACGATTTGCAGCAAGTAAGCGGCATGGCGCGGCAAATGGTGACTCGCTACGGGATGTCTACCTTGGGCCCGATCGCCCTGGAAGCTCAGCAAAGCGAAATTTTCCTCGGCCGCGACTACACAGCGCGATCGGAATATTCCGAAGAAATAGCCTCTCGGATTGACGGACAAGTTCGATCGATTGTCGATCATTGCTACGACGACGCCCGCCGAATTATTCGCGAAAATCGCACTGTGATCGATCGCTTAGTCGATTTGTTAATTGAAAAAGAAACCATCGACGGCGAAGAGTTGCGCCTAATCGTCTCTGAATACACTTTTGTTCCTGAAAAAGAACAATACGTTCCTCAGCTTTAAGACTTGTTTAAAAATTAGGGACACGGCCTTGCTGTGTCTTTAAAAAGTAGGGACGCAAGACTATTGCCACGTCCCTACTTTTTTATTAAACTGTCAATAATATTAAACCGCCCCTAAACGCCAATTAACGCAGATGAATACTACATTTGCCATACATACTAAGAATCTGTCATATTTTTTAATAGCAACTTGGATATTTTTTTCACTCAATACTTTGAGCGCCCGCGCCGAAAAATCAAGATGTTTTGTAGATATTTGCATCGACTCCAGCAGCGTTGAATTAAGCAAATCCGATATTCCCGGTGCTCCCTCTTATCCAGTCAGAACTATTTTAGGAACTCAAAAGTTTAGGAACCAGAAATTGTTGGCGCAAATGGAAGTCAACTGCCAGCAGCGACAGTTTAGAACCGTCCGAGTTAGCGAAGATGGCGAAAATTGGTCGAATTTCGATCCGAGATGGACTTTAGTCGATCGCAACTCATCTTTGTCTCGGCTAGTTGACTATACTTGTAAATTGGCGATCGCAGAACAAGAGAATAAATAAGTAGAAAAAAAACACAGAGTAACTATATCTTCAACCCTTAGCTTGCGGGTTGTGCCTGTGTTCCCGTAAACTCAGCGGCTTAAACCGCCGAGTGTTAATATTAAAATCAATCTAAAATCTAAAATCGGATGAGTGTTAATATTAAATTCCATCTAAAATCTAAAATCTAAAATCGGATGAGTGTTAATATTAAATTCCATCTAAAATCTAAAATCTAAAATCGGATGACAAACCCCACAGAGTATCGGCAAAGACGCGAACAATTAATGGCAAAAATTGGCAGCGGGACAGCCATATTTCGCAGCGCGCCCGCAGCCGTCATGCACAACGATGTAGAATACGCATACCGACAAGATAGCGATTTTTTCTACTTAACCGGTTTCAATGAAGCTGCGGCGGTAGCAGTGCTCGCGCCGCACCACGAAGAACACAAGTTTGTTTTGTTTGTGCAGCCAAAAGACTTGGAAAAAGAAACTTGGCATGGTTATCGCGCCGGAGTAGAAGGCGCTAAAGAATTGTACGGCGCGGATGAAGCTTTCCCCATTGCCGAACTTGCGGAAAAATTGCCGAAATATTTAGAAAAAGCCGATCGCATATACTATCACTTCGGGCGCGATCGTACTTTCAACCAAACAGTCCTCAATCACTGGCAGCGCTTGATGGCAACCTACCCGAAACGCGGCACAGGCCCCACAGCAATCGAAGATTCCAACATCATTTTACACCCGATGCGGCTGGTGAAAAGCGAAACAGAATTAGCATTAATGCGAAAAGCCGCTAATATCTCAGTTGCAGCGCACAACCGCGCCCAAGAATTCGCCAAACCGGGCAGATACGAATATGAAATTCAAGCGGAAATAGAACATACTTTTGGCTTAAATGGCTGCACTCCCGCTTACCCTTCAATTGTTGCATCAGGTTACAATTCCTGCGTCCTCCACTACATCGAAAACAACCGCCAAATGCAGGAAAACGATTTGTTGCTAATAGATGCTGGTTGTGCCTGCGGGTACTACAACGCCGATATTACTCGCACCTTTCCTGTTAGCGGCAAATTTACAGCCGAACAACAGATAATTTATGACTTAGTTTTGCAAGCACAATTGCAGGCAATTAGTCAAGTATATCCCGGAAATCCTTACAGCAAAATTCATGAAACAGCGGTGCGCGTTTTGGTGGAAGGTTTAATGGATTTAAAACTTTTGGTGGGGGACATTGAAGAGATAATTAAAGAAGAGAAATACAAGCCATTTTATATGCACCGCACTGGTCATTGGCTGGGATTGGATGTGCACGATGTCGGGGTTTATCAGTACGGCGAAAATCCGCAAGTTTTGCAGGCAGGACAAGTGCTGACGGTGGAACCGGGGATTTATATTTCTCCTTATATTAAACCCGTTGAAGGACAGCCGGAGGTTCCTGAAAAATGGCGCGGTATTGGCGTGAGAATTGAAGATGATGTTTTGGTGACATTGGAAAGTCATGAAGTCTTGACGGCGGGAGTTCCTAAATAAAGGAAAAGTAGAAGGCTTTGGGCAGAAGTCAAGAAAGATTGATTAATTAAGTTAGCAGTGAAGGCTTGAGCTTTGTTAGTATTGGCTTGAAAAAGCTCAAGTCCGCAAGTGCCAAACAAAGAGCGCTTATGTGTATTGATCCTACCAAGATCGATCGACCTCTTGAAACCTGCGAAGCATTAGTAGCAGAGCAAAAAGCAAAAATTCGGCAACTTGAAGGGGATTTGCAGCAGCAGAGAGAATTGTGCCAGAAATTAGAAGCACAACTCAAAGCAGTCGAGAATGCTGGCTTTTCGGGTTCCGTAACTGAATTTGATATCACCGAGGACGATCGCATTCGGTTAATCGCATCTCTGGAAAAAAGCCAGGAAATGTACCGAACTCTCATCAAATATTATCCCAATGGTTCGGTGTTTTTGTTCGATCGCGATTTGCGCTATACTCTGGTTGACGGCCAAGGTTTGGCAGTAGTTGGTTTGTCCAAAGAACTGTTGGAAGGCAAAACATTGTGGGAAGTATCCCCCCCTGAAGATTTGCCACTTTTTGAGACTAAATATCGCGCGGCTTTGGCAGGAAAAGAGAATACTTTTGAATATAAATACGGCAATCGCGTTTATTCCACAACAATTGCTCCCGTCAAAAACGACCTGGAAGAAATTTTTGCAGGCATAGTAGTTACTCAAGATATTACCGAAAAAAAACAGGCAGAAATAGCGCTGGAAGAAATCAAAAATCAGCTAGAAATTAAATATCAAAAGCGCACTGAAGACTTAAAAACAGCCAATAGTCAATTGCAGGAAGAAATTATTTCTCGCTGGCGCGCCGAAGAAGCTCTGCGGCAAAGCCAGGAACAGTTAGAATTGTTTTTCTCGCAATCTTTAGATGGCTTTTTCTTTGTGATGCTGGACGAACCAGTACACTGGGACGATACAGTTGACAAAGAAAAGGTCTTGGATTACATATTTTCTAACGGGCGGGTAACGAAGGCAAATGATGCTTTGATAGCCCAATACGGAGGTATTAGGGAACAGTTTATTGGCCGCACGCTTGACTCTTTATTTTCCAACAACTTTACTGGCAGCAGAGAGATAATCAAGCAATTTTTTGATGAAGGCCGGATTCATATCGAAAATGACAATCGCAAGTTTGACGGAGATCTAATTTGGGTGGAAGGCGACTATATTTGCATTTATGATTCCCACGGCAGAATCGTCGGGTATTTTGGCGTGCAGCGGGATATTAGCGATCGCAAAAAAGCAGAAGCAACCCTCAGAGATAGCGAAGAACGCTTTCGGGCAACCGTCGAACAAGCGGCAGTCGGCATTACCCACCCTGACGAAACAGGCCACTATTTGCGAGTCAATCAAAAATTCTGCGAGATAGTGGGATATACTGCGACTGAACTGCTGTCGCGCACTTGGATGGACGTTACTTACCCAGAAGATATAGATGCAGATTTAGAACAAAACAAGAAATTATTTGCCGGGGAAATTGACAGTTTTAAAATGGAAAAACGCTTGCTGCACAAAGACGGCACTGTAGTTTGGGTAAATATTACTGTATCGCTCATCCAAGAACCGCTGAGCGGGGCAATTTACAATGTAGTAGTGACAGAAGATATTAGTGATCGCAAAGCAACCGAAGCAGCGCTGAAAGAAAGCGAAGAAAGGTTCCGACAGCTAGCAGAAAACATTGAAAGCGTGTTTTGGATGGTAGGCATTCAACCCCAGGAAATTATTTATATCAGTCCGGGTTACGAAAAGATTTGGGGCAGAAGCTGCGCTGATTTGTATGCTAACGGGCGCTTTTTTGCAGATTCCCTCCATCCAGAAGATCGCGAGCGGGTTATTGGTAATTTAACTAGACAAATTGAGTCTGAAGACGAGATAGAATATCGAATTGTCAGGCCGGATGGCAAAATCCGCTGGATTCGCGATCGGGCTTTTCCGATTATAAATCAATCTGGTAAAGTTTACCGCATCGTGGGCATTGCAGTAGATATTACCGCACGCAAACAGGCAGAAAAAACCATCCGCGAAAGTGAAGAACGCTTCCGCCAGTTAGCAGAAACTATCCAAGATTCCGTCTGGCTAATGTCTGCGGAATTCACCGATTTATTGTATCTGAGTCCAGCTTACGAACAAATCTGGGGGCGCAGTCGCGAAGAATTGTATGCTGAGCCCTTAAAAATGATGGAGTGGGTGCATCCAGAAGATAAACATTTGTTGGAAGAGGCAATGGGGCGAGTGTTGCAGGGCGAGTCCACCAGTACCGAATATCGCATTTTTCTGCCAGACGGCACAATGCGCTGGGTGTGCGATCGAGCTTTTCCCATTTACGACGAATCGGGCAAAATTTACCGCATCGCGGGTATTGGCGAAGATATTAGCGATCGCAAATTTACCGAAGCCCGCATTCAAGGAGCACTCCGCGAAAAAGAAGTATTGCTGAAAGAAATTCACCACCGAGTCAAAAATAATATGCAGGTAATTTCCAGTCTGCTGCAGCTTCAAGCTCAATATATTGAAGACGAAGCAACGCTAACTTTATTTGAAGAAAGCCAGACTCGCATCCATTCAATGGCTTTGATTCATGAGCAATTGTATCAATCCGAAAATCTCGATCAGATCGCCCTGTCCCCCTATGTCGAAAATTTGGTTGCTAATTTGTATCAATCTTTTGGTTGTGGCAACACTTCCATCCAATTTAACCTCAAAGTTGATCCCATTTATTTAAACATAGAAACAGCTATTCCGTGTGGCTTAATTATTAACGAACTGGTTTCTAACTCTTTAAAATACGCATTTGGCTCTAATTTAAATGGTGAAATCTCTATTAAGTTTAATGAGACAAGTAGTCACCAATTTCATTTAATTATTCAAGATAACGGTCGCGGATTTCCGGCTAATTTTGACGTGGAAAATACTGAAACATTAGGATTGCGATTAGTAAGAATGTTGGCTTACCAATTAGAGGCAAGTATTGCCATTGACACTCAGCGGGGAACCTGCTACACTCTGATTTTCCAAGAGTTAAATTATCGGCAGCGTATTTAACGAAAAATGAACCCTATACAAATTTTGGTTGTAGAAGACGAAGTTATTGTAGCCCAAGACATAGCAGGTCGATTGAAAAAACTGGGATATGCAGTCACAGCTACAGTTTCTTCAGGAGAAGAAGCTATTCAAAAAGCGATAGAAAACCCGCCCGATTTAGTCTTGATGGACATCGTGCTTAAAGGGGACATGGACGGGGTAACAGCAGCCGATAAAATCCGAACTAATAGAAATGTGCCAACAATATTTTTAACCGCTTATGCCGACGATCAAACACTGCAAAGAGCGAAACTTACAGATCCGTTCGGTTATATTATCAAACCATTTCAACAAAATGATTTGCGGGTGGCGATCGAGATTGCCCTGCACAGACACGAAATCGAAACCAAGATGCGAGAATCTCTCAAAGCTGCGGAAGCAGTCAGAGAGTCGGTGGAAGAAAAATCGCACCGCCAAAACCAGTATATTTCCATGGCCGCTCACGAATTGCGGAACCCGCTCAACGCGATTTTAATTTCTGCGGAACTTCTGGATCTCGATCGAACTCGCAGCAGTGACGAATCCCAAGTTAGAACCTTGCGGCTGGTGCACTCAGCTACCCAAAAGATGAACCAGCTAATCGACGATATGCTGTTCATGGGCAGGGCAGAATCAGGCCAACTCAAATGCAATCCATTTCCGATAAATTTAATCGAATTTTGTCAAAACTTGCTCGATCAATTGCAGTTAGGAAATGAAGCCAAGCACAAACTAACATTAATCCCTTCAGATGTTACCAGCGCGATGTTAGATCAACAATTGCTGCACGGCATTATTTCTAACTTAATCGTCAATGCCATCAAATATTCTCCCAACGGCGGGCAAGTCACCTTGGAATTGGAATGCCGTCCAGCAAGCGAAGGAGACAAAGAAGCTATTTTCGGCTTATCTCCTCAGTGTTTGTTTGCCACTTCCCAATTTACAAATATTAGCTCTCCCTTACTAATTATCCGTATCCGAGACGAAGGTATGGGCATCCCAGAAACGGAAGTAGGGAAAATATTTGAAATGTTTTACCGCTGCAAGAATACTGGAAAGATTAAAGGTAACGGTTTGGGATTAACAATTGTTAAAAAAGCGGTGGAATTGCAAGGAGGCGCGATCGCCTGCGAAAGCAAAATGGGCGTGGGTACAACCTTCACAGTCGCCCTTCCTTACATTGCCCTTTCCTGTAGGACTCAACGAGAAACAACTTAAATACCACTACAAACACTAATCAAAGTGTTGCAAAATCCACTCTACCGCCGCAGCTAAATTTGCTGCAATAAAATCCGGTTTAGTATGGTGCTGATACTCCCCACTCAACACGCTTTCTCCGTAACCAGTCTGCACCAAAATACCAGTACAGCCGGCATTGTGAGCCATATCAACATCAGTCGCTTTATCCCCGACCATAAAACTATTTCGCAAATCTAAATCCTGTTCCCAAGCGGCCGCTACCAACATCCCTGTATTGGGTTTTCGCCACGTTGTATACCGCGTAAATTCTGGGTGGGTTCCGCCTTCGGCTGCGCTTAAATAAGGACAGTAATAAAGAGCATCTAACTTTGCTCCTGCTTCATTTTCTAATAGCTGACAAAGGCGTTTGTGCAAAGCTTCTACGTGGCTAACCGGATAATAACCCCTCGCCGGGCCCGATTGATTGGAAACCAAACAGCAAAATATTTTTTGGTCATTTAAACGGCGTACAGCTTGGGCTACTCCGGGGATTAAATGCAAATCTTCTACTTTGTGAATGTAGCCGGCTTCGATATTGAGGACGCCATCTCTGTCAAGAAATACTGCTCGTTTCATTGTTGTACTATATTTGATATAACTCGGCGATTGAAATCGCGTCTACACAAACAAAGATCTAACTCGGCGATTGAAATCGCGTCTACACAAACAAAGTCCGCCTGCGCGGACTGAAGAGAAGAAATGCAAGTCTAGGTAAACTCGTCATTCTAAAAGAGATTGTTTTTCCAGCCATTTGCGGAAGCTGGCATGATACAAACTATAGCAAATTTCTCCTCCAATTTCCTGCTTATTTAAGAACTCGATCCAATTGTCTAACACTTTTTCAACATCGTATTCATCCTGATCAATTATATTGGCGATCGCACTTACAGATAAACTTGCTGTTGATTGTACCAAAACATTCAGCACCGACAACTCGATCGCCGATAAGCCATCACCTCTCATCCGCAGCCAGTGGTTTTGATAATACGCTGCTAAACCGGGAGGAAGTTCAGAGACAAGTGAGGACTCTCCCAGATTAGCATCGGGGTGTGAATTCTCGTTAAGGGCAGGTAACATCTGACTCAGATACATGAAATTGTCTTCGCTGACAGTTGCGAGTTGTTGGCCCAATTCGGGTGCTGTTAAATCCGGTGCGGTTGATAGGTATTGCTGAATGTAGTTCAGGGCATCCTCCCGATTTTGGGCGGGATAATCTCTTAAATCGAGGGTTTGAGAGGGCGTCTCAATTAACAAACCGGATTTCTCTCTCAAAAACGGGCGGCGGGCGAGGATAAAATAAGTACGATCGCCCAAATATCTCGGCAGATAAAACAGATTTGTGCTGGGAGGCTGACTCGTGCGGGCGATCGCGTCTACAGAATCAATGACAATTATCAACTTTTGGCGATGACGTGCCGTCTCGCAAGCTACGGCTAATTTATCGCTAATTTGCTGAAGCAACAAAGACAGAAACCAACTCCCATCATCGGATTCGAGATTTTGAAGTTGAGATCTGAGCTTGACAATTTCCGATGTTTCCCCATTGGCGGCAAGGTATTTGTCAATCAGTTGAGTGCAGACAGAAGCGAGAAAATCTTCAGCTCGATTTTTGCCTTCAACTCCAGCGTTGTAATAGATACTGCGAGGATGGGCGGTGACATATTGGGCGAGGATGGAACTTTTGCCGCAGCCGGGAGTGCCGACTATTGTGAAATAACCGCGGCTGTGGGAGTCCAGAAAGTCGGAAATCGCAGAAAAAACAAACTTGCGACCTGCAAAATTCTCGGTTTTTTCTCGCAGGAGTTGCTGAAATTCTATTGGGTAAGCTGCGGTAGAGATGGGAGTTGAGAGAGGTGAGGAATTCATGTTAGTGCCTCCACCCCTTCTAGCCGCAGGAAATATACTTGGCCCGATGCGTCGCCTGCGACAATTGTGACTCCATCGGGGGCGATCGCGCAACAGGCGATCAAACTTTCACCCGTGAAACTGGCAATGACATTTCCAGTTGTTAAATCCCAGACTTTTAGGGTGTTGTCATCTGAACCAGAAATCGCCCGCTTCCCATCATCAGTGACGGCAACTGCATTTACCGATTCGCTGTGACCTTTGAGAGTAAACTGTTCCTTTCGAGTTGTTAAATCCCAGACTTTTAGGGTGTTGTCATCTGAACCAGAAATCGTCCGCTTACCATCAGCAGTGACGGCTACTGCATTTACCGAACTGGTGTGACCATTGAGAGTAAACTCTTCCTGTCCAGTTGTTAAATCCCAGACTTTGAGGGTGTTGTCCCAAGAAGCAGAAATCGCCCACTTGCCATCAGCAGTGACGGCTACTGTATATACCGAACTGGTGTGACCATTGAGAGTAAACTGTTCCTTTCCAGTTGTTAAATCCCAAACTTTGAGGGTTTTGTCATCTGAACGAGAAATCGCCCGCTTGCCATCAGCAGTGACAGCTACTTCTTTTACCGAACTGGTGTGACCATTGAGAGTAAACTGTTCCTTTCTAGTTGTTAAATCCCAGACTGTGAGGCTGTTGTCCCAAGAAGCAGAAATCGCCCGCTTGCCATCAGCAGTGACGGCTACTGCATTCACCAAACGGGTGTGACCATTGAGAGTAAACTGTTCCTTTCCAGTTGTTAAATCCCAGACTTTAATGGTTTGGTCATATGAACCAGAAATCGCCCGCTTGCCATCAGCAGTGACGGCTACTGCATTTACCAAACGGGTGTGACTCTTGAGAGTAAACTGTTCCTTTCCAGTTGTTAAATCCCAGACTTTAATGGTTTGGTCATATGAACCAGAAATCACCCGCTTGCCATCAGCAGTGACGGCGACTGCATTTACCCAACTGGTGTGACCATTGAGAGTAAACTGTTCCTTTCCAGTTGTTAAATCCCAGACTTTTAGGGTTTTATCATCTGAACCAGAAATCGCCCGCTTGCCATCAGCAGTGACGGCTACTGCTTTTACCGAACTGGTGTGACCATTGAGAGTAGACTCTTCCTTTCCAGTTGTTAAATCCCAGACTTTAATGGTTTGGTCATATGAACCAGAAATCACCCGCTTCCCATCAGCAGTGACGGCGACCGCATTTACAGAGTCGCTGTGACCATTGAGAGTAAACTGTTCCTTTCCAGTTGTTAAATCCCAGACTTTTAGGGTTTTATCCGATGAACCAGAAATCGCCCGCTTGCCATCAGCAGTGACGGCTACTGCATTTACCGAACTGGTGTGACCATTGAGAGTAAACTGTTTCTTTCCAGTTGTTAAATCCCAGACTTTGATGGTTTTATCATTTGAACCAGAAATCGCCCGCTTGCCATCAGCAGTGACGGCTACTGCATTTACCAAACGGGTGTGACCATTGAGAGCAAACTGTTCCTTTCCAGTTGTTAAATCCCAGACTTTGATGGTTTTATCATTTGAACCAGAAATCGCCCGCTTGCCATCAGCAGTGA
>NZ_JAUBRB010000012.1:75138-130828 GCF_036701585.1 Microcoleus sp. POL10_C6
CGGCTACTGCATTTACCGAACTGCTGTGACCATTGAGAGTTCGCAGCAGTCCCCGGCCAGGGGGAGTTAAACAAGATGTCAAAGGACGCAACCAAGGTGCTGCTTTCCACTGCTTTGCTACCTCTGGCATTGCCTGAATTGCGGGAATGTTAAAGTGCAGCAAGCGCCCTAACAATTGCTCCGCCAGTTGGGTTTTATCTCGCTCCAAAATATCGGCTGACATCCACAGTACCCTTTGAATCAAGTTTAGGGCTTTTGCTGTTTCTGAGTTGTATTCTGGGTTAGTGACTGCTTCTGAATCGTCAACCAAATTGAAATCATCAATAAGTGCCTGCACCCCAAACTCAGGATGCTGAATCTTTGCCATCAGAAAGTTAAAATTTGTCAGCGTTTGATAATACTTTTCTAAATTCCCTGATTTGACATGATTTGGCAGTAAGCTGCCCAGATAAGCACGTTGATAGGAAAGTGGTTTGGCCACAAATTTGTCAGCAAATTTTCCCATCTCACGCCATCTCCTTTTCTAAATACTCAGCAATCCGTTGATTTACTTCCTTAAAAATCTTCCGTTTTGAATCCATCTCCCGTTTGGCTTTCAGAAAGTCAAGGAAACTAGCATGATAGATGGTATAGCAGATTTCTCCGTCTAAATTCTGCTTTTTCAAATACTCAACCCACTTATTTTCTAAAACCTCTTCCACATCGCATTCATCCACCTCCGCAATTCCAGCAATCATCTCGCAGGGAATCGGCGTGGCAATCTCTAGTAAAATATACAAGACAATCTCCATCAAGTGGCCTGGCTTATCTTCCATCTCCATCCGCACCCAATGGTTTTGATAATACTGTCGCAGCCCCTCGGGCAATTGCGTTAAACTGAAGTCATTGTAATGGCCCTTAGCAATTGCTGGCAAAACACACCGCAAATACATAAAATTGTTTTCGCTTTTGTTTGCCACTTGATCGACAAAAATTGTATCTGGAATTCTGCGGCTTTGAATCCACTTTCTTAGCCCCTTTTTATACTCAGAATCGGTATTTATAACAAATTCAATATATTCTTTGATATCCTCTTGATTATTATTAACATACTTTTTGCCTCTTAAATCTAACTCTTTTTCCGAAACCTCTACTAACAGCCGCTTTTTATCGAGGCTATAGGGCCGTCTAGTCAGCATAAAATATACGTTATTGGGCAGATTTTTCGGTAAATGTAAAAGATTTCCCCCCGGTTCTTGTTCGACTTCATCCAGTGCATCAATCGCAATTACCAAACGTTCGCCCCAAGTGAGTTTTCCCGCCACCTTTGCCAGTAACGTCGGTAAATCGGCATCTTCTGAATTTGGCAATTGATAGCGGTCAATTAATTGCTGGCGAATGCTCTTCAAAAACAATTCTGGTCTGTTGCGTCCTTCTACCAGAATATTGAAATAGCAGGGAGATTTATGTTCCGAGACGTATTTAGCAACGATCGAACTTTTGCCCATTCCCGCATCCCCGATAATTGTAAAATAACCGTGAGGATTTTCCTTGATAAAGTCCTGAAAAGCCTTAAAAACAAATTGGCGGCCACAAAAGGTTTTAATTTTTTCTGCTATAAGTGATTCAAACTCTGGTGGCAGCGAATTTTCGGCATACCAATCTTTGGGGTCAACAATATCTGTTGGTTCTATTCCTAATGCTTTAGCTATCTGGGTAACTTGCCATCTTTCTACGCCATTGGGGCAGTCTTTTGTACCGAGTAAGCGCTTAATTGTGTCGGTGGAAACTTTGGCGAGTTGGGCAAGTTTTTCTTGAGTAAAATCTTTTTCTTTAATTTGTTCTCGGAGATACTCTTTTCCCTTTGCACTCGATTGAACTTTATCGGAGTCGCGCATAGTAATTTGTTAGCTATGGTTATTGGTTGTTCAGTTAATTCGATTAATTCGATCATCCGACAGTCCGACAGGGAATGAATTCCCTGTCTCATAGCGAAAGTCCTCTTAAGAGGACTCAAAATTAGTATTTTAGTCGGTTTTAACCGACTTCTGCTATTAGCCAGGGAATTCATTCCCTGGCGGGTTTCAGGGGAATGAAACAGCATGGGGGCTAGCGGGAGCGAGATTTCATGATTATTCATCCCTAACTCCGATCGCACTCACATTCTATATTTAATTACTTCTCTCTGTCTAGGGCAGATAGTTTGTAATCTCCTGCCCTATCTGCCCCAAAAATTAGGGCATATCGCAAATTTAAACTCGCCCTATCTGCCCTAGACTCTCGCTGTTTGCTTCGGTAGAGTAATTGTAGAAACAAAAACTTATCGGTATTTAGGGAAGGAAACAGTTATGAATTTTAACTTATTCGGCAACTCGCAACCTGATGAAGATTATAGCGAAATTAAGAAAGAAATGCTGCGAGAATCATTGCGGCAAGTTTGTCAAAGCTACAATCTTGCCCTTTTTGTCATCGCCGCATCGACAATGGTTACTTTCGGAGGGATCGGACTTCTTTTTTGTGAGAAAATCTCAGAGGCTACTCTCACTGCTTCGGGCGGATTGTTGACAAGTTTGGGCAGCGTTGACTTTGCCAAGCAAAAGAAGAAGGAATTGCAGCAGATGATGGATGATTTGGAAGACTAACTTCGAGTTTTAGCTTCCCGACTTCTTTCCTCATCCCCCGGCGGGGCCTGGAAAGTAGCTAAATTGTAGGGACACGGCACTGCCGTGTCCTGACTTAGATATCCTAGTTCTTAGCCGCCCCAAACCTTCTTTAAAACCTCTTGAGGAGAGATGTCTGCCATTTTGCCAGTAGGAGATTTAATGCCCAAAAATCGATCGCTCTTTGGCAACAATTTCGCCGGTTCAGTCGGGCCAAACAAAGCTATTGTATAAGTTTGAACCGCCACCGCTAAGTGCATCGGCGCACTATCAGTACATATCATCAAATTAGCAGCAGCAATTGTCGCCGCCAACTTGCCGACATCATCCGGCGAGATAACTTTTACATTCGGGCATAACTCGACTAACTTTGTCACGAAGTCTGCATCTTCCGGGCCTTTCACAACAACAACGGGCAAATTCGGCTGCCGCTGCTGACAATCTTCAATTATTTGCTTCCAGTTGTCTGTAGGGTAAATTTTGTCAATACCTTTAGACACAGCTAATTGACTCGAACCGCCGTGAATTAGAATGTAACCGCTTTCTTTGATTCCCAACCGCTGCTGTTCGGCTTCCGCCCACTGAATGTCCTGTTTTGGTACATTAATTGCCAGTGGCGGACAAGGATTTGTAATGTTAAATCCTTGCAGCAAATCATGGTACATTGAAGCGGCGTACTGTTCAGTTTTCAGCGGTACAGCAGCAGTGAGAAATCGAGCGCCATTGGTTCCCGAATAGCCAACTCTCTGCGGAATGCCGGTCAGCCACAGCAGCAGCCCTACAGTCCACCGCTGGCCGAGGGAAATAACTGCTTCGTATTCGCGATCGCGAATTACACCCAGCAAATTGCCCCAATCCGCCATCGCGTTGCGGTCTTTGAAATTGTACGTCAAGACTTCTTTAACAGACTTGCAGACTCGGTAAGCACTTTTTGCCCTCGGTTCGACAATGACATCAATTTGCGCGTCGGGATAAGACTGCTTGAGGTCATCAAGAGTGGGGAAAAATAAAATTTGGTCGCCAATCCCGCCAGGGACAAGTGCTAGTATTCGCATCATAAACGATCGGGCTATTATTGATCGAGGTAGCTCTCAGAGATCGGCTCTCAACTATCAGCTTATAGTATTTCTAGACCTTAAAAGCTACTGGCTGACAGCTAAACAACTGACTCAAAAGTACAGGACGCTCTTATTATATATATCTAGTTGGGTTAAAAACGGTTAGTAAATGCACTTATTAATTCCTGCAGCGGGTTCGGGGCGACGGATGGGGAGTCAGCGGAACAAACTGCTGCTGACTTTGCTCTCTAAACCTTTGCTGAGTTGGACTTTGGCTGCGGCTGAAGCTTCGCAGCACATTAGCTGGATTGGCATCATGGGCCAGCCAGACGATTTTCCTGATTTTAAAGCAATTCTGAGCGATTTATCTTTGGTTAAGCCCGTGGAACTGATTCAAGGTGGCGCTACCAGGCAAGAGTCAGTTTACAACGGTTTGCAGGCTTTGCCCCCCAATGCCGATCGAGTGTTGATTCACGACGGCGCGAGGTGTTTGGCAACTGCTGAATTGTTCGATCGATCTGCCGATGCCCTCTTGACCTGTCCAGGCTTGATTGTCGCCATCCCGGTCAAGGATACGATTAAGGTCGTAGATGAGCGTCGGATCGTGCGAGACACCCCAGACAGAAGCAATTTGTGGGCAGCCCAGACTCCCCAAGGATTTGAAGTGAAATTGTTAAAGCAGTGTCACGAAGAAGGGCGACAAAAAGGTTGGGAAGTTACCGACGATGCAGCTTTGTTTGAAAAATGCGGTTTACCAGTGCAAATTGTGGAGGGGGAAGAGACGAATTTGAAAGTCACAACACCCGTAGATTTAGCACTAGCTGAATTTATTTTGCGGCAAAGATACGGGGAATAATTTTGAATTGGGTAATGGGGAATGCGACTCGGCTATGTTGTCGTCATTAGGAGAAAATCTGTAATACAAGTGGAGGATGAAAGGAATGCAATATAGCGGTACATGGCGGATCACAGAGATGGCAATGTGGGATAGTGATTACTTAGACATGGAAGTTGAAGCGTATATCGAGATCGATCAAACAGGTTCAGGAGAATTTCAATTCGGTTTAGTATCAGGTGAAATTGACGGCGAAGTCGTAAAAGATGGAAAGGATCAACGATTTGAGTTTACATGGGACGGTAATGATGAGAACGATCCTGCATTTGGTAGCGGTTGGCTCAAATTAAAGGATAAAAACTCCATAGACGGTCGAATCAAATTCCACCAAGGCGATAGTTCTAGTCTTGTTGCAAAACGCATGAAATAGGAAATCAGCGATCACACTATTTTAGACCATTGTTTTTAAACCGCAGATGAACGCAGATAAAATCCCATCCGCGTTCATCTGTGTCCATCCGCTGATATCGCGGTAACAAAATCCCCATCTAACCAATAACCAATAACAACTGACTGAGGTTTCTCATGAAGGATTAATCGGAAAGTCACCCTCACTATCAACCTCTGGAGCACTTTTAACTAAATCCAAAAACGCAAACACCGCCGGAATTAACAGCCCATCCCGCAAAACAGCCACCCCGATTACCCTCTCAAAATCCGACGGTAAACTGCAAACTTTCACCGAAGACGGTATCGGTTCCGCGGCCAAACGGGGCAGAATAGCTGCACCCAAACCTTGCATCACCATACTGACAATCGTTGAATCTTCGCTGAGTTCGTAACCGATATTTATGGGAAATTCTGCAGTTGTCAAATACTTGCGAAG
This sequence comes from Microcoleus sp. POL10_C6, assembly GCF_036701585.1. Classification (NCBI taxonomy): domain Bacteria; kingdom Bacillati; phylum Cyanobacteriota; class Cyanophyceae; order Oscillatoriales; family Microcoleaceae; genus Microcoleus; species Microcoleus sp. POL10_C6. Next base: position 80,557 of record NZ_JAUBRB010000012.1, read on the forward strand.
CGGTATCGAACAAGCATTTTCTATCGGCTGCAAAATCAGCGGATAAGCCGCTAATTCTTCCCAGGTAATCTTAGCACTTTTACATTGCGCCTTCGGCGGCAGCAAAACCAGATATTTGTCCCGCAAAATTTCCCTAGTTTCAAATTCATCGGAGATGGGAAGAGAGACAAAGCCGATGTCTGCTTTGCCCGATCGCAAAGCCTCTTCCACAGCTTGGGTATAATAAACTTCGGTAATGCTAACCGTAATTTTGGGAAAGCAACTGCGAAATTTAGCAATAATACCCGGTAGGATATGAGTTGCGACACTCCGAAAAGTAACTATCCGTACCTGGCCTCCCTGCAAACCTTTTTCTAAATCCGCTTCTTTGACCATCATTTCTAAGGCGCAGGCTATTTGACGCCCGTGACTCACTACCCTTTGCCCCACTGGCGTCAGTTGAGCACCGTGTCGCCCCCGGTGGAACAATTGCACTCCCAATTCTGTTTCTAAAGAGGCGATGGCGTGGCTGACGGCGGATTGGGACAGTTCCAATTGCAAAGCGGCCTCGCTAAAGTTTTCACAGTCTGCTACAGCTATCAAAGCCTGAATTTGAGAGAGTTTCATCCGCCGCGTATTGATTTCGTTCATAGCGTTTGTGCCAGTAGTATCCAAATTGTCACAAGGCCTTCGATATATCGATTTTATTCATACAACCTATGCAAGCAATGCTTTGATTGTCAATTGCCGCAGAGTTAAGGTTAATTTATCAGGTAACAGATAGACTTTTACAGGGCTTGCACGACAACAATATTGTGCTGTAATTGCAATCAAATTATTGCCGTTAACAGCTATTTTTTATAATTTTATTGGTGCATTTTTTGTAGGAGTTATCACTTTAAGGTGTTGGCTATGTCTACTTACAACAGTCGCATAAACCCCCGAATAATGATGTTTTTTTTGATAGCCGATCGAGCTAAACCATCCGAAAAATATAAAGGGCTATCTCTCTTTTCAGCTATCAAAAAAATTGGGCAGTTTTTGCTGTACCTCATTTCTAGTGAGGACGAACTGAGAATTTGGCAGACGTGCGATCGCTATGGTAACACTTGGTGGCACGGTTGCGATCGGGCTACAGGTCGCTCTACCTGTGTGGCAACGGATGATGAAATGCGCGCTTGGATCGATCGGCGTTATTGCCAATAGTAGTGTGTGGGTTGCGTGGAAATGAAGTGAAATACAGCCCTCGATTAGCAATTACCAATTAGCAATTACCAATTAGCAATTACCAATTACCAAGTAGGAGATGCTATGCTTCAAATATCTTCCGAATGTGCAGCGCCAGATCGCATTATTCTGATGGAAAACGAGGTATACCGATTGCCTCAAACTCATCGAGAAATTCAAGTTTTGTCAGGAATTGCTTGGATCACGGTTGACCAACAGGACATCATCTTGCAAAGTTCTGAAAAAGTATCGCTTCCACCCAGCAAAAACTTTGCTGTCATATCCGCTCTCAACAATATGCCGCTGATTATGGCCGTCTGGCAAGACAAAAACCCAGTCATGCGATTTTAGATTTTAGATTTTGGATTGAAGAATTGGGAACGACTGATGATGTATGGGCTTGAAGCACGGGTCTACAGTTGCCTTCTTTTTTGAAACTGGTATCGGAACCTAGGGATTGAGAAAAAATTCGGCAGGAACACCCCAAAAAGCTCTATCTTAATAGTTATCACTTAGCTATTGGAGGACTCGATCGGTGCACTGCCGCTCTTATCACTTCAGCTATCTCGCAGCTATAAGTATTGTGTTATCGCCCGCACTCAGCTTGCTGGCAATTTCAGACGCCCGCGCTTATGCCCCAATTATAAATGCGAGGCGCGCCCAAGCGATCGATCACGCTCAGGCAACTGACCCCAAAACGCAAGCAGACGAACTCTTTGAAACAGGAGTAAAACAGCACCGGGAGGGTTTGTTTCGAGAAGCAATCGAGACTTTTGAGCAAGTTTTGGCAATTCGCAAGCAACTCGGCGACCAAGCAGGAATCGGAGAAACCCTCAACAATATGGGGGAAGTTTATGGCGAAATGGGTTTGAGGCCCAAAGCTTTGGAAGTTCTGCAGCAAGCTTTAGTCATTCACCGAGAAATCAGCGGAGGGCGTCGTACCGCGCGCACTCTCAATCTCATAGGTTTCGTCAACCGGATTGGGGACAATTTTTCCGAAGCGATGAAACTGCACCAACAAGCTTTGGAACTTGCCAAAACTACCGACGACCAAATTGAAATTGGAGAATCCCTCCACAACATCGCGGCCGTGTACGCAGAACAGGTAGATTACGCCAAGGCGATCGAATTTTATCAGCAAGCGCGGACGATTCGCACGGCATCGGGCGATAAACGCGATTTAGGCCGTACCCTCAATAATATGGGCGGCGTCTACTACAACATCGGCGACTTTAATAGAGCGATGGAATTTTACCACCAGGCTTTAGCAATTCGCCGGGAAATCGGAGACCGGGCTGGCGTCGGCCGCCTCCTCAACAACATGGCACTTACCTCCCGCAAACTCGGCAAAGATACTCAAGCGCTGATATATTTTCAGCAAGCAATACCGATGTTAGAAGCAATCGGTGACAAGACAAGTATCGGACGCTTGCTCAACAATATGGGCGCAATTCATGAAAGTCTCGGTCAAAATGCTCAAGCTCTCGAATCCTACGAGGAAGCTTTAAAAATTGCTCGTGAGGGCGGTGACAAAGCCGGAGAAACTACAGCGATGGAGGGCATTAAGCGATTGTCTTCCAGTCAGCTTGTACCGCAATAAGGAGAGTTAAGCGGTTCCGCATCGGGCGTGAAGATTGGAAGCGATCAACTTTGGCGATGATTTGACATTCATCTGCAAGTCGTTGTATAATTGCTTGCCAAAAACATATAACTAAAAAAGAGGAAAAAGGCTTCAGGGGCGCTATAATTTGATTAAAATCGCGATCGCAAGATAGAAACAGTTTCTGTAGTAATTGGTCTGCCAGAGCGGCTGCACAACACTTAATCTAAGCTATGGATATCCGTACCGAAAAGCCAGAAGATGTAGAAGCTGTTGGCAACATTAATATTGCGGCATTCGGGCGAAAAAATGAGGCTAACTTAGTCGATAAATTGCGGGGAATTGCATCTACATTTTCCTTCGTTGCGGTACAATCCGATCGCATTGTCGGACACATTTTCTTCAGTCCGGTTGTCGTGGAAGGAAAATGTTCCAGGAATTTGTCGATTCTAGGGTTGGCGCCAGTCGCAGTTCTACCCAACTATCAGCGACAAGGTATAGGAACGCTGCTGATCCAGCACGGTTTAAAAGAGTGCGGGCGATCGGGATTTCAGGCAGTAGTTGTGCTTGGTCATCCAGATTTTTATCCGCGTTTTGGGTTTATTCCTGCTAGTAGAAAGAGCTTAAAATGTGAATATGATGTGCCCGATGAAGCGTTTATGGTGTTGGAGTTAGAAAGTGGAGCTTTGCAGGATTGCAGCGGCACGGTGAAGTATCGATCGGAGTTTAGTCTATGCGAGTGATATTAATTCCGATGAAGGACGGAATTATTCATCTCTCTCTGATTTCCCTCTGCGTTCTCTGCGTTCTCTGCGGTTAAATCATTCCGATGCAACCGGAACTGATCTGACGCAGTGGCGGTTTTTATCGTGATGTATCGTAAAAAATTATAAAAATAACATTTAGTATTCACAGTGGAAAATGGTTGTGCTGTACTTGGCTTTGTGAACCATAAAACTTGTACAACTATTACCCCGCAAAGTTATTTAAACGCCCCCTTTTCCCTTCTCCCCTTTTGCACATTGCAAAGCAAAAACCGGAGTCAGAGCAGATTTCCCCTTCAGAGCAAGAGATCCCAAAGCCTCGCAAATAAAGTTTAGCTCGATCGACTCAAACACCCTTTCACCAATCAAAATTTGGTTTTCCCCCGCCTTGCTCATCAACCGAGCCGCCGTATTCACCGTATCGCCGAGGATATTAAACTCCCTGCGCCCTCGCGGTTCCCCAACCTCAGCAGCAAACACGGGTCCCCGCGACAGCCCAATTTGACAGCTTACTTTTACTTCTTCACCCGCGATAATTACCAGAGGCCAACCTACAATCAGATCTCGGATCGCAATCGCCGCACTAGCCGCGCGGCTGGCGTCATCCGTGTGAGCGTCGGGCACGCCAAAATAAATCAGCATATCCGAACCGTCTAAGTGCGCCGTTACTTTTTGCAACACGCCCCCTTTAGCTGAGACTACAGCATCAATCGACGCAAACACCCGAGAAAAAGCCACTATCAGATTGACTTCTTCCTCCAGCGAAGCTTTGTCCACAGACTCCGGTAAACCAATCAAGTTGACAAACATCACCGTCGGTTCAGGAAAATCCGGCGGTATTTTGCGCCTGTCTGCATTTTCCACCAGCAGTCTCAGGATAGTTTTGGGAATATAACTAGCAAGGGGTTCAAGCCGATTCACAGCTTCCCCGATTTCTTTTACCAAGCCCGCAACGCTGCGATCGAGCAATACCGAACTCGGCATCCGCCGCCCAGTCAAAGTGATATCATACTCTCCGAGTCGATCGTCCGTGAAATCGTCCACCACCAAAAAATAACCCGGTTTCCCGGGTTCAAAACGAAATTGCTCTCCCAAAGACTCTCTAGCAGTTTCCGTCACACACACCCGCCCCACAGTTCCAGAACCCTCAGCTTGCTTGGCTTGCTGGACTGAATGCCCCAGCAGTACGTGAGCCATCCGCAGCGGGGTACCGATGTCAGCACTAATATAGCGACCGCAGTGGATGCCCACCCGCATCTTCAAAGACAAAACACCCCGCGCCGTTTCAATATTGGCAAATTCAGCCATCGCCCGCTGCATCCGCAAACCCGCCCGCACCGCCCTGGCTGTATCCTCTTGGTAAACTCCTGACAGAAACTGCACCAGCATCGCATCTCCGGTAAACTCCAGCAAATCCCCGCCCGATTTGCTGACAATTTCAATCATCGAGGCAAAATAGTCGTTAATCACGCCCAGCAGGCTTTCAGCTCCCTTGCGTCCCTGGGTAGCATTCGCTTCCAACAGCGAGGTAAACCCTGCCAAATCCGTGAACAGCAAGGTGCCTGTTTGCCACTGGTAGCGCACCTCGCCCGGATTGGGCGGAGATTCGGACACGAGCCTCGGTACGTAGTCGTGGAGAATGTAGCGCAGAGTTCGCAGGTGCTCGAAAACCCCCATTAGCGTTGCCGGGGAAGGATCTACCCACGCAGCAGCGTACAGTTGAGCCGAAAGGAGCGATCGCAGCCGCAGTTCGATCGCAGCCAAGGGAGGATTGTAGGTTAATCTATTAATAATTTCCACCTAAGTTTATTCTTAAAAAATAGGGTAAGTTCGATCAATCTAGAGGCAACACCAATAACTCGACCTATACCATTATGATAAGTTTCCAGTGACTCCATACCAGCCAAACCCAGAACCCACTATAGAAACTTCCGAAAGTCACAGCTTGCTAGCTCCCGATTTGATCCGAGCTGCTCGATCGGCCTATGGTATGTATCTGAAAGTGCATTCCGAGCAGATGCAGCGTCCGGCGGGTGTAGTTGTCAGTCAAGGAAGCGATCGAGGCCAGGTAATTTTTGCTTCGCAGCCGATTTTATTGCCCGGTGAACGTTTTGTTACTTTTGACGAAATTGAATCTCAAATGTATTAATTGCTAATTGGTCATTGGTGGTAATTGGTAATTGAGCATTGGGAATTGGGAATTGGTAATTAGTCACTAATATTATGTCCGCTCCAACGCTCGCACTAAAATAGGTTTCTAGTGAAGAGCCATGTTTTCAGGATTTTATGAAAACTTTCCTTCTTGACTATTAATACCTTTTATGATGGGTAATTGACCGTACAGGCTCTAACAACTGACAACTAACTATTGAGAAGTAACAAGTGATACATAACCCCAGTCAACAGTGAACAGTCAACTTAATGGAAATTATCTTTAATTGCCTTGTCATGGCGATCGTCTTTATTCTCGGATCGGCTATTGGCAGTTTTCTAAATGTGGTAGTCTATCGGTTGCCTGCGGGTTTGTCGGTGATCAACCCTCCTTCTCGCTGTCCCAAGTGTTTAAATCAACTCAGAACTTACGAAAATATACCCGTTTTCGGTTGGCTGTGGCTGCGGGGACGCTGCAATCACTGCCGCAGTCGGATTTCTGCCCGCTATCCGCTGGTGGAAGCAGCTACGGGTTTGCTGTTTGTGCTCATCTTCTGGCGGTTTGGCGTAACAGTGCCAACTCTGGGTTTTTGGGCTTTGTTTAGCTGGTTGTTGGCTTTGTCTTTGATTGATTGCGATACAATGACTTTGCCTAATTCTTTAACTCGATCGGGTTTGGTGCTCGGATTGGTTTTCCAGGTGGCGAAAGGTTGGTGGCCGACATTTAGTTTGATCGACTCGATACACTATCTGGTACTCGACGGGATCGCGGGAGCAGTTGTCGGGTTGTGGCTGTTTGATGCCATCGGACTCGCCGGGACGATCGGGCTGGGGCAGAATGCTATGGGGGCTGGAGATACCAAATTAGCCGCCTTGATGGGAGCTTGGCTGGGCTGGAAATACTTGCTGCTAGCGGGATTCATCGCCTGTATAGCCGGGGCTTTTGCTGGTGGCGGGGCGATCGCCCTGGGCTGGCTCGATCGGCGTCAACCCATGCCTTTCGGCCCGTTTCTGGCTCTCGGTACAGCAATTACTGCTCTATGGGGCGAAGCGATCTTATCTACTTACTTGCAGTTGTTTTTCCCGAATTTTAGTTTCTGATCTGCAGGTAGTCAGGCGCGCTCGAACATAATATTGTCTCAAAAATTGGTAAAATTGTTCCGTGTCTTGGATTACACTTAAAACCACTAGCTTTCGTTGGGAAGCGGAATTAATGCAGCAGCTCCTAGCAGCTCATGAAATCCCGGCCCGGATTGTAGACTTGGGCATAGCATCTTATTTGGGTGCTGGAAGTGCTACAGCCCTGCAAGTTCTTCCAGAACACCAGCGAACAGCATCGCTCCTCATCAGTCCCATTGAGGACAATAGTCAGTAGTCAAGTCTGTTCTTTATTGTCAGTTGTTATGGGTTATTAGTTATTAGTTATTGGTAGCAGCTAACAACTCACAAATAACAACAGTCAACAGTCAACAGTCAACAGTCAACAGTTAACAGTTAACAATTACCAAGTTTTAATGTCTCTATTTGATTGGTTTGCAAATCGACGAAAATCAGTACCGAACTCCCAAGAACGGCCGGAACGAGAAATTGCGGACGGACTTTGGAATAAATGCGAAGCTTGCGATGCCCTGAGTTATACCAAAGACCTGCGAGCAAATCAAATGGTTTGCTTGGAATGCGGGCATCATATCAGAGTTTACAGTGACGATCGCATCGAGCAGTTGATCGATCCCAATACCTGGGTACCCATTAACGAAGGACTGCACGCCACAGATCCCCTGAAATTTCGCGATCGCAAAAAATATAGCGATCGACTCCGAGAATTTCAAGAAAAAACAGGCCACCTAGACGCCGTAGAAACAGGCATCGGCAAACTAGAAAATTTGCCCGTCGCCCTCGGAGTCATGGAATTTCAGTTCATCGGCGGCAGCATGGGCTCAGTTGTCGGAGAAAAGCTAACTCGCCTCATCGAACACGCCACGCGGGAACGCTTGTCCGTGATCATTGTCTGCGCTTCCGGTGGTGCAAGAATGCAAGAAGGAATGCTCAGCTTGATGCAAATGGCTAAAATTTCCGGGGCTCTGGAACGCCACCGGGAAGCGAGACTGCTTTACATCCCGATTTTGACCCACCCGACCACCGGTGGCGTCACCGCCAGTTTTGCCATGCTGGGAGACATTATAATTGCAGAGCCAAAAGCTACTGTGGCCTTTACGGGCGGCCGGGTAATCGAACAAACTCTGCGGGAAAAGCTGCCGGAAAATTATCAAACTTCCGAATACTCCTTCGCCCACGGTTTTGTAGACTTGATTGTACCCCGGACTCAATTAAAGAAAACTCTCGGTCAGCTCATCAGCCTCCACCAGCCCCAGCCTTTCTTGGCAGACTCGGAATTCCCCGCCCTCGAAGCCAGTGAGAGTCACGCTTTGCCCCCGCAGACTCACGCTTTCAAACTTTCTCCCTAAGCTGCTGCGCCGGATGATTGTCTGTTGGTGAGTGCGGGGCACAGAGGGAAATTGCTGAGGAATTGGGAAAAACCCGGCTTCTACCCACAATATTGAGTTTGGTAACGAGACGTTCACGCAGACACCGGGTTTTGAGCCCCGCCCGCGCAACTCCTATTGGTAATAACGACGCAGCAGTGGGATGATATTGATCGGAAGTTGATTGGCCCTGAAGTTAGGCTGGGCAAAAATGCCTAGTCGCAGTTAGCGGTTAGTTAGCTTGCGATAGATCAAACAAAATCTCAGAACAAACTAACAGAACAAGCTAACAGCGCTTTCTAAAATTGTCCGGCTTTCAGTTAATAGCCGTCAACTCAATTTTGACCTGTCAGCGACCTAAAAATTATGGGTTTTGCAGACCTGTCCATCGCAGAAATAGCAGAGGACTTCAACGTCCCTGTTGAAGAAGTGATCCGCTTGTGCGATGAGTTGGAAATTGCCTACAAGCACCCTCAAACCCGTTTGGCTTTGGAGGATGTTAAGGCAATTATGTCCACTCTCGAAAAAAGGCGCGACTCAAAACTTCTTGCAGATTAGATCGCAAAATTCCTCTACCTTTAAAGGTATGGCTGCACAAACTTTCGCCCGTTGTTGCAGAAAGAGGGAATTTTGAACACAAATCTGTTTGCCAGCTATACTCTCTTAGCGTTCAATAATTTGCCGGATTTTTTTAAGGAGAACCATGCTTAAAAGATATTTCATTGCTCTGACCGCTGTATTCTTGAGCTTTCAGTTATTTGTCAGCAGTGCGATGGCTGTTGAACTGAGTCCTGAACTTCGCACTGTGACTTTGAATGACAAGGGTGCTCCAGTGGTGCTGAGCCTCAAACAAGTTCAGCAAGGCAAACGCCTGTTCAATTCGGCTTGCGCTCAATGTCACGCTGCGGGCATGACAAAAACTGACCCGAACGTGAATTTGAGCCCGGAAACTCTGGCTTTGGCAAACCCGCCCCGGAATAATATTGAGTCGCTGGTGGACTTTATGAAAAATCCCACCACTTATGACGGGTTTGAGGAAATTTCGGAACTGCATCCGAGCATGAAGAGTGCGGATATTTTCGCTGAGATGAGAAATCTCTCGGATGAGGATTTGTACGCGATTGCCGGTCACATTCTGTTGCAGCCGAAAATTGTCTCCAAGCAGTGGGCTGGTGGTAAAGGCGCTCGCTAATCGATTTTAGATTTTAAATTTTAGATTTTGGATTTTGGATTGGGAGATGGCTGAAGTTCGGGAATAATTGCTGGCTGGTCGTTTTTCACTCTAAAATCTGAAATCTAAAATTTACCTCCGGCTCATTGATTATCGCAAAAGGTTGTAGTCCCTCATGCTGCGTCGTGGTGCTTTTGTCTGCTTTCTGTTGGGGATGTTAATTATTTTGCCCGTGCTGTTGGCTCCTCAACCTGTTTTGGCTGCTGCCGATTCTTACGTGAATAGGTATTTACAAGCCAGCGAACCTGTGGCTCTGGAGTTGGACTCTGAGGGACATACTCGCTTGTTTTCGGCTCAGGATTTGTCTGCAGGCAAGGTATTGTTCGAGCAAAATTGCCTGAATTGTCACGTCGGAGGGGCTAATTTGCCTGATCCGACGATATCTCTGTCTTTGGCTGACCTCAAAGGGGCAACGCCTCCCCGCAACAACATCAATAGTCTGGTGGCGTATCTGAGAGAACCGATGACTTATGACGGTACTGAGGAGACTTTTTGGTGCCGCCAAGTGCCGGAAAGCTGGATGCCACAGGCTGAGATTGAAAATTTAGCGGCTTTTGTGATCCGGGCTGCTCAGAAAGCTCCGGGCTGGGGCGTGGAGAATTTTGAGAGTTGAACTGCCACTGCCAAAAAGTGGTAAATTACTCGGAAGAAGGCGATACGACTGCGCGATCGCGCCTGTTTTAACAGGTAAAATATCTAAAGAATCACCCTTTGCGTGTCCATTAGAGGAGAACTGCGTTGAAAAGACTCTTATCGATCGCCCTGTTAGCGATCGCAATTTTTACCGTCGGCTTTGGCCGCCCTGCTTTGGCAGGAGATGCGGTTAAAGGAGCTAAAATCTTTAGCTCGAACTGTGCTGCTTGTCACATCGGTGGCGGCAACGTGGTTATGGCCCAGAAAACCTTGAAAAAGAGTGCTCTTGAGAAGTACGGCATGAATTCTCTCGAAGCTATTACCACTCAGGTAACTAAGGGCAAAAATGCTATGCCTGCTTTCGGCGCCAAGTTGAAGCCCGAACAAATCGACGATGTAGCAACCTACGTGCTCGAGCAAGCTGAGAAAGACTGGAAAGGCTAAACTGCCTCTTTGAAGTCGGGAAGCCTGGGCGGGCTTGATTTAATTTAAAACTTGTCCTCCCGATCGCACCCTCTCTCACCCTTTGGCGAATAAACATCGGTTTGCAGCGATCTTAACCTATTTGGGAAAGCGCGCCAGAAATCCGATTTTTATGAGCTCAAGGGCGAGGGAGGGACATTTTATTTTAGATTTTAGATTTTGGATTTTGGATTGAAGAATTGAAGAATTGAAGAATTGAAGATTTGAAGATTTGAAGATTTGAAGATTGCTAGATGCTGATTTTGTAGAAATTGTCAAGCACTTTATATTAAGATTTATTGTGGCGGCGCTTCCTAAATTAAAAATGTGTGCTAGGATATAACCCCTTATTAGCAAACCTTTGAAATCGAGATTAAAGTCGATCTGCAAAGTGGAATCTACACCTGCCATGAACGTAAAAACATCAGCAAAAGTTAAAACTCAAGTTAAAACTCTCGGAGACGCTGCATCTGGGGCGATTGAGAAATATTTCCGCAAAAGTGTAGCGCACGAGGCTGAAGTTATCAAAGACAAAGACGCGGAAGAACTTCATCAAATGCGCGTGGGATTGAGACGTTTGCGATCGGCTGTGACTGGTTTTGCTCCAGTTTTAGATTGGCCAAAAGAGGCTTCTGAACGTAAAATTGGTAAGGTGGGGCGGATTCTGGGAACGCTCAGGGATTTGGATGTGATGCTCGAAAGTCTCCAAAACCGCTATTACCCGAATTTGCCGACTGACGAACAGAAAGTTTTGGATAAGGCTTTGTTGAATTTGCTCAAACAGCGCCACCGGGCTTTGAAAGGGGTGAGGGCGATTTTAGAGCACAAAAGCTACGAATCGCTGAAGCAGTCGATCGAGGATTGGCTGGAAAAACCGAAGTTTCAGGCGATCGAACATTTGCCAATTGGTGAGGTTTTGCCAGATTTACTGTTACCTCAAGTCAGTGAGTTTTTCCTGCATCCGGCTTGGCTGTTGGGCACGGAATATGAGGATGGTAAAGTTAAAGTTGTTGATGATTTAAATGCTGAGGCTGTCGAAGAGAAGTTAGCAGCCGAGGGAACTATTCTGCACGATTTGCGGAAGCAAGCTAAGCGAGTTCGCTATTTGATGAATCTGTTTGGGGATTTTTACAGCGAGACTTACGAAGTTTATGTCGAAGATGTGAAAGCTATTCAGGAATGTTTGGGCGATATTCAAGACAGTGAAGTTTTAGGCGAGTTCCTGACAGATTTTGTCGATCGCGATCTGAAAAAAGAGTTGCCGAAGTTGGCTGGTTTGTTGGCCGAAAATCGCTATGCAGCTTGGCAAAAATGGCAGGTTTTGCAGCGCCGGTATTTGAGTTCGGAAATTCGGCAAGGTTTTCGATCTGCTTTAATTCATCCTGTGGTTAAAGATGCTGCTAATGGAAAGTTGCCCCAGGAAAGTTAGGTTTTTCGGGCCCAGAGAATGCGATCGACTGGGGGGAGGGACTAAAAGAGGGATATTTGTAGGGACACGGCATTGCAGTGTCCTTCATTGTGTAACTCAATAAAGGGCGATCGCGCTTTGGGATAGGTTCAAGAAAAAATCTTAACAATTATTCTTTCCAGTAATATCGTTTCCGGTTGCATCAGAATCATAAAATCGAGTCAACAGTTAACACTCACATATTCAGTTTTTCGACCCGCCCGTCAACAGTCAACAGTCAACAATCACGGACGGTGTAACCGGAATTGATATAACGAGTTAAAATCCGAATTACTTCACTAGGTGAAGTAAAAGAAAGGACGATAGCGTTTTTTACCATACCAAATCACGACTGCAACCACTTCATAAACTTATTCGTCACAGTACCAATAGACTCTCCCACTTGTTTCTTCAACCGCCACCGCTGAAACGCTTGTTCGTAATCTTCCCCTTCAGTTTGATAAACATTCCAAGCATTCAGCGACAATCCCAAGCCCCACGTGAGTAAAATGAACAGTGACCAAGAAATCTCGTGCCAACCTGCTAGATTAAACAAAACTAGAAAAGTATTGATAATTGCGTACTTGGTCACATTTTTCTGCAATTTGCGACGACGGTAAGAGTTAAAAACCAGCTTTTCTTGAAATTCTCCTCTAGTTGCTAACCATTGCTGTTCCGCCGCTACAATATCCTGTTCGGAAATGCCCAATTCCGCTGCAATCTCGAAAAGCTGCACTCTGGATAATTCCCCTTCATCCTGTCGCCGCGCGATCGCAAGCTGTAAAATACCCTGAGCATCCTCTGAACCGTAAATGTGATTTATTTGACTTTCATTTGTCGCCATAACAGGTTTCCGATAATTCCTGACATCCTTTCTATCATAGATATAGACGCAGTTAAACGACAGGTAGTGACATTGGCGGATTTCAACACCCGGACATTTGAGTGAGTGAGACTCCTGACTATGGGAGGGGAAATCGAAGAACCGATATATTTCCCCAAATTGCAACTAATTAATTTCCAGAACTGTGACTAAGTTTGCTATCTCGTTTCAACATAAACTGATAAAATATCCCAAACAAAATCACCGCAATCATTCCCACGACTAAAGAACCTTCACCCTCATGCCAATATTTAAACAAGTCTAGGCGATTAGATGCAACTAACAAAGCCATTCCCGCCACTCGAAAAACATTAATAATAAAACCCAAAATGACAGCGACACCTATTACCAAAGCCTTATTTTGTTTAGTAGGAAACATCAACAAACAAATTACAGCTAAACCTAATAAGTAATTCATTGCCTCTATACCCGAACAACCCCCATTTACCAACACCCTTCCTGTTGGCAAAGCAACATAATTACCGTCGCGTGTTACATCAAAACCGACATACCACAAAGAATAATGAGCAAATTTAGCAGTAAGTGAGGTAACAAAATCCACGAAAGGTAACGTAAGGACACTGGGGGTGCCATGAAAAAATAGTATTACCAATTCACGCCAATATAGTTTTAAGTTCTGAAAACCTACCGCAATTAGGCTCAAACCTAAACCAGACAAAAAAGGTGCAAGTCTTAAAAAAGGATCGAATTTACTGGAAACTACAGCACTTTGAAAGAGAATAAAAGCTATTAATAGCGTCCCTGCTATTGTCGATAATAGGTCACTTTTTATGTCACTCTGTTTGAGAATATCCTGGTTGTCCCAAAGTAGGGAACCCACAGCGCACCAAAAAACTATACTCATCCAAAAATGAGCAATATCGTCCAGTTTCCACAGGAGTGTCATATTCAGAGTTACTAAAGCTGTGGCGATAATAATGAGCCAGAAAAGTTTTCTCTTGAACATTTTAGATATTAGTTATTAGTTGATTGAGGAGAGCAATACTGCGGACAGTTTTTGATTGTCAACCGTAGAATAAGGGTTTCAAGGCGATTCGGCAATCAAATTACCCACGGAAAATCGAGGGTTTCAGACTACGAACTAAAAACAGTCCAGGCTATTGTTACATCATATCATAAAAATAGTACGGGAGGTGGACAACTCAGTAGCTTAAACCTCTCCTACGGAAAGGACTCGGAGGATGTTAATCGCCGTAAATCTTTGAGATGAGGTTAGTAAACCCTCTAAAATTTGATGAATGGTGAGACTCAGATGCAACGCATAGCTCAGCATTAGGACACCTATTGAAAAGACTGCTACTCGAACTAATTGATTGGATGCCTAGCGCTTACTTACTTTGCCCCCGTAAGCAAATACTAAAAAGGGAGTGAATCAACAAAAATTAAAAATAAGTAGCCTCAATCAGGCTTGGATTTCTTGAGAGTAAACACAATTAGGGCCGCCCATGGTGTGACACTGAGGTTTGAGTAAATACGGCTGAGCGAGTTAGAGTTCGAGCCATGCTCAATGGTGATTCTCTGCTTTTCAAGAATCTCAGTATCTTTATAGCAATCCTAAATCATTTGTGAATTTCTTCCTCAGAGCTGCTTCGGGGCAGGGCTGTTTCATTTTCTTGTAGGGGCAAACCCTCGTGAAGAGCCCCGATGCCTGAAATGCCCATGAAATCATCTGTGGGTGGGGGCGGGCACAGGCGCACCGCCCCTACAAAAGCCTGGTTTTCCGTAGGGGCAATCCCCCGTGGTTGCCCCGAAACAGTCCTGGGGTTCGGGGTGGGGTAAAAAATTTACGACTTCTGCAAGGATTGCTATAGGGAAATTCTTCAGAAACAGCTTTACGGTAGTTCTTAAATGCGCTGTCTAGGGGTGATTTGACTGAGATAGGGAGCATCTCAATGAAAGCAGCCAAGCTAGAAATTCGAGCCAGGAGCTAGGAGGAAAGAGTCAGAAGGAAGGAGCCAGAAGAAGTGTTTTTACAACAAATATGAGATGCTCCCTTGAAATCAGCTTCCAAGTCCGGGGTTTTAACGGTGGCGCGCTATCAGATACTAAGAAACCTGGTTTCACCAAGGAACCAGGTTTTTAGCTCGAACATAAAATAATCAGTGTGGCATCAAGCCAGAATCGAAAACCAGTTCAAATGATCGCCTATTCAGCTTTTTGAGCCTGAGCGCGTTGCTTTTTGAACATAGTACCAAACCCAACAGCGGCTCCAGCAGCAAGCATTGTTAAAGGTTCAGGAGTAGCTTCAGTGTTGCTAGTGCTGCTGATGTAAGAATCGCTTGCACCATTGGGTAAGGCTTGAACGTGCAAACCTAATTTTAAGGCACCGGTATTCAAAGCAGAAACTACGTTAGCATAATTTCCAGTAAACCTCACTCCCAAACTTTCGCTACCTTGGACAGCCCATTTATTACCACCACCATTATCTCTTGTGAAGGCATAGTCTGTGGTGAAGCCAGTACCACCTTGAGGCAATTGATCGCTACTAGCACCACCAGTAAAGGCTACATCACCAGTGTTATTAATGTTAGCCTCGGCATTAGACAGATAGCCATTATCATCAAACAGAACTTTACCGATAAACATACTAGAGGCAGCAGTATTTCCCGAGTTGAAGATGTTAAAAAGAACTGATGTACCTTCGTCGATTACGTCAAATGAAAAGCTATTTACATAGGCATCTCCCGGCGTATCGCCACCAGTGATATTACCAAAGCTGAAGGCGGATGTAGGTGCCAAGCTGATGGCGGAGGCAGGTGCAGCGGAGACTGCACTAACAGCAGCGACACCGACAACAGTTAAAATAGATTTGACTAAGTTTAATTGCAATTTCATGGTTGATACCTTTATTTTTATGTTGAGTGGAAGCAGGGTTTTTTCCTTCACATATTCAATGTAAACCGAAGCAGAAGTTAATGCAAGTAGGTTTGATAAAGATTCGATGAAGATTGGAAAAATGCTTTGTAGATTATTTGTAAATTAAGATTAAGGGTTTCAGCAATCTTAGAGTCTTAACAGCCCTCTTCTACTGCTTTAAATAACAAAATAAAAAACCTGGTTTCACCAAGAAACCAGGTTTTTAGCTCGAACATAAAATAATCAGTGTGGCATCAAGCCAGAATCGAAAACCAGTTCAAATGATCGCCTATTCAGCTTTTTGAACCTGAGCGCGTTGCTTTTTGAACATAGTACCAAACCCAACAGCGGCTCCAGCAGCAAGCATTGTTAAAGGTTCAGGAGTAGCTTCAGTGTTGCTAGTGCTGCTGATGTAAGAATCGCTTGCACCATTGGGTAAGGCTTGAACGTGCAAACCTAATTTTAAGGCACCGGTATTCAAAGCGGAAACTACGTTAGCATAATTTCCAGTAAACCTCACTCCCAAACTTTCGCTACCTTGGACAGCCCATTTATTACCACCACCATTATCTCTTGTGAAGGCATAGTCTGTGGTGAAGCCAGTACCACCTTGAGGCAATTGATCGCTACTAGCACCACCAGTAAAGGCTACATCACCAGTGTTATTAATGTTAGCCTCGGCATTAGACAGATAGCCATTATCATCAAACAGAACTTTGCCGATAAACATACTAGAGGCAGCAGTATTTCCCGAGTTGAAGATGTTAAAAAGAACTGATGTACCTTCGTCGATTACGTCAAATGAAAAGCTATTTACATAGGCATCTCCCGGCGTATCGCCACCAGTGATATTACCAAAGCTGAAGGCAGAGGCAGGTGCTGCGGAGACTGCACTAACAGCGGCGACACCGGCAACAGCTAAAATAGATTTGACTAAGTTTAATTGGAATTTCATGGTTGATACCTTTATTTTTTAAGTTGACTGGAAGCAGGTTTTTTTCCTTCACATATTCAATCTAAAGCAAAGCACAGGTTAATGCAAGTAGGTTTGATAAAGATTCGATGAAGATTGGGAATAAGCTGATTGGATTTAGGCAAAATGCCTAAATTGATGGCTTCTAGCTAGCTATTTCCTATGGCGTGCATCAAAAAATAGGGGTGCTGCCATCCGGATTTTAGTCCTGACTTTTCTCTCTTTTAAAAAGCTATAACCCACCTTCCTAACCTGGGTTTTCACACAGCAGAATTACTGATAAAAGTGTTTTAAAGCTCTATTTTATGCCCTTCAAAAGTTTTTTATCCGTTAATGTACGGTAGAAAAGTTTAAGTGAGAGCTTGATTGCTGGGTAAAAATAAGTAAATACCGATGGTGATAGTGGAAACTGCGGAATGTGGGCTATAACTCAGGACAAAATCTTGGATCATATTCGGTGCGTCGATTCTCGCTTTCGGATTCGGCAACCAGCGCAATTTAGACTTATATATTGCACCATTACCAAGAACCGGCTTTGGGGCCGGTTCCACAAAGAATGAGTTTTCTTGTGGGGAGTAGGGGGTGGGCAGGAGAGACCGCCCAAAACAGGCTTGTTGATCATGGTGCAACATCTCAATTTAGAGACCAATGGTTTCGGTGCTCGTTATTATCTGTGACGCCGGAACTTTGACCGACTAAAGGGACGACTCGACTTTCTGGGACATGGTTTTGGGAACACCTTTACCGTCGGGGCTTTTTCGGGGCAACCACGGGGGGATTGCCCCTAGGGAAAACCAGCCTTTTGTACGGGGGTCGTGCCAAGAATGCCTACCCATCCAGAATTTGTTAGGCATTTGGTGGGATTGGGGCAGCCCCTACAAGAGAATGAAACAGCCCTGCGTCTACCGTAGAAGGCGCGGTGGTCGTTATCTAAAAATGTTGGGACTAATAATTCTATTTCTGGGTCTGCTTTCGCTAAAAATTGGTTAATATTATTTTTCGCAAAAAGCTTGATGCCAAGATTTAACGGCGTGACAAGCAAGTAGAAAGAGTTTACCCAGTAAAGGTTTGAGTAGCTTGTCATCAAAAAAAAGAGTTAAAAACCTGTTTTTCTTGAAATTCTCCTCTAGTTGCTAAGCTGTTACGCATCTAAATTGTATTTTTGGGCGGGCGGGACGCCCACCCCACAAGAATTTGCTTGAATTTGATAGTCAAATTTAGATGCGCCTCAGCTTAACCATTGCTATTGGGCCGCCACAATATCCTGTTCGGAAATGCCCAATTCCGCTGCTATCTCGAAAAGGTGCAATCTGGATAATTCCCCTTCATCCTGTCGGCGCGCGATCGCAAGCTGTAAAATACCTTGAGCATCCTCTCAACCGTAAACTGGACTTATTTGAGTTTCAGGAGTTGCCATAACGAGTTTCCGATAATTTCCGAAATTATTTCTCTCACCGCAGTTAAAGCGCAGGTAGGAATAGGTGGCCGATTTCAACACCATTTTAAGAACAGGCAAGATGCCTGTTCCACAATAAGTAGACTCTGTTGTGGAACAGGCATCTTGCCTGTTCCCGATCCAGGTACAACATACCAATAACTAACCCAAAGTATACATCCAGCCATCCCTCGCGCAAATCCTCACAATTCCGTCCCAAACTACAGGCGTCGCCTCAAATGACAAACCCGGCTTAAATCTCCCCGATTCTATTACTTTCAAACGGTAAAAATCCCCTTTAGCATTTTTCAAAGCATTCTGATCCCCCGACTTCGCTCGTTCCCAATTCAAATTAAACAAATAAACACCGTTGTATCCCGCACTGATCAGTTTATTGCCATCGGTAAAAATCGGAGTCGAAATTGAAGAACCAATCGCTTTTTTAAATACTATTACCGGAGTATCGTAAGACTGGTTTCGCCAAGGCACAAAAGTTTTTTTACCTGTAATCATATCTTGGGAACCGATGTACAAATTGCCGTCGAGCGCATTTGTAGCAAACAGCGCCGGAAACTCCCCTGAATTGTACTCGTCGTTCAACGCGATCGAGCCAATTATCCCACCTTCCCAGCTAGAAAGTCGGCGATTTCCGGTAGGCAAAAACCATTCGACACTGGCATTCGGTTCTTTATTCGGATTCAGCTTCAGCACTCCGCCGTTGCCCTGAATGTATTGTTTTTCAATGGCACAAAACAGTTTCCCTGATTTAGAAATTACAGCACTTCCATCCAAATCTGAACCAGTATAGAAATCCCAAACTATCTTTTTAGTGGCAATGCTAATACCGTAAATATGACCGGAACCAGCAGCTATAAATATTCTATCTTTGAGCCTTGATGGCGATGATTCTGCTACCAAGTTGCCGCCGTGCTTCCTGATATCTGCTGCTGCATAAAGCTGTACTTCCGACAAGATATTTGGCTGCTTGATGCCTTGTTTGATTTTTGCATTGCTTGTGGAACTATCGAGAAAATAGCCGATCGCATTTTCCCCCGCATTGAACAAAACTCCACCGCCGATGTCCAAAGCGCTGCTGTCATTATCGCGGCTGTAGCTGGGCGTTTTCCTGATGTCCAATTTCCAAAGTTCCTTGCCAGTTCTAAAAGATATTGCCCTAAAACTCGGCACGACACTTTTGCCACCACCGCCGCTGCGGCTGCCTTGCAAAATCACAATTCTGTTTTCGGCGCTAGCTTTTTGATCGATATAAATTGTTGATGAACCTTTGATTACATCATCAAATTTATAGCGCCAAACTTCTTTATTAGTAGCAATATCTATTTTTCGCAAATTGTGGTCATAAGCACCTATAATTAAATAAGTTTTTCCCCCGTCTCTGGTAATTGTCGGCTGTCCTGTCCAACCGGCACCGCTCCAAACTACAGACCGCTTTCCCAGAAAAGTCCGGCCGCCGCCTAGTTGAAATTTGTCGATTAACTTCAAGCTTTTCGGAACACCTCTGCCGTAGAACCGACGCTTGTCGTTACCTAAAAAGGTCGGGACTAATAATTCTATTTCTGGGTCTGCTTTAGCCAGAAGATTGTTAAGATTAGTGTCTAATAAAGCTTGCTCCGAGGATTCAGTTTGGCTCAGTTTGAGAACAGCAGGAGGAACAGCAGCACTCAGCAAAAATTGTCCTAGGTGTTGATTAAAGGTTCTCCGAGATGATAAGCTCATATTAGATCGAGATAATCAGCCTTAATATTAAAACATAATTATCAGCAACAACTCAACTAAAACATCTCGCGCTAAACTGCTATAGGACTGACAAGCTTACCCAGCACGAGTAAAAGTATATTTGATTATGGTCAACCGTCTTGCTCAATCCCAAAGCCTTTACCTGCGGAAACACGCCGAAAATCCGATCGACTGGTGGCCCTGGTGCGACGAAGCTTTGGAAACGGCCCGAAGCGAAAATAAACCGATTTTCCTGTCAATTGGCTACTCTAGCTGCCACTGGTGCACGGTGATGGAAGGAGAAGCATTTTCCGATCGCGCGATCGCCCAATACATGAATTCGCATTTTATACCGATAAAAGTCGATCGCGAAGAACGCCCGGATATCGACAGCATTTATATGCAAACCTTGCAAATGATGACTGGTCAAGGCGGTTGGCCACTCAACGTTTTTCTCACTCCAGACGAGCGAGTTCCCTTCTACGGAGGCACTTATTTCCCCGTAGAACCGCGCTACGGACGGCCGGGATTTTTAGAAGTTTTGCAAGCAATTCGCCGCTTTTACGACACAGAAAAAGGCAAAGTAGAAGCCTTCAAAGCAGAGATTTTAGGAAATCTCCAACAGACGGCAGCGCTGTCAGGAGTAACTGCCGAATTAAATCGCGAACTCTTCCAAAAAGGCTTAGAACTCAACACCGGAATTATTGCCGGCAACAACCCCGGCCCCAGTTTTCCGATGATACCTTATGCTGAGCTAGCACTGCGGGGAACGCGATTTAATTTTGAATCAAAATACGACAGCAAACAAGTCTGCACTCAGCGCGGATTAGACTTAGCATTGGGCGGCATTTATGACCACGTAGGAGGCGGATTTCACCGCTATACGGTTGATGCGACTTGGACTGTGCCACACTTTGAAAAAATGCTCTACGACAACGGTCAAATTGTTGAGTATTTAGCGAATTTGTGGAGCGCGGGAATACAAGAACCCGCTTTTGAAACTGCGATCGCGGGGACAGTAGAATGGTTGAAGCGAGAAATGATTGCGCCAACAGGCTATTTTTATGCTGCACAGGATGCGGACAGCTTTAACACTTCTGAAGAAGTTGAACCGGAAGAAGGAGCATTTTATGTCTGGACTTATGCCGAACTGGAACAACTATTAACTGCTGAGGAATTGGCGGAAATTAAAGCACAGTTTACTGTTAGTCGCAGCGGCAATTTTGAAGGCAAGAATGTATTGCAGCGCCGCCATCCAGGAAAACTGAGCGACACGGTAGAAACGGCTTTGGCTAAACTTTTTGCTGTGCGTTACGGTGCCAAACCCGATAATGTAAAAACCTTTCCGCCAGCCCGCAACAATCAAGAAGCTAAAAACGACAGTTGGCCGGGTAGAATTCCCGCCGTTACTGACACGAAAATGATTGCTGCTTGGAATAGCTTAATGATTTCGGGTTTAGCCCGCGCTGCAGCGGTTTTTGGAAATTGGGAATATCTGGAATTAGCTGTGAAAGCGGCTAAGTTTATTTTAGACAATCAGTGGACGGATGGGCGGTTTCAGCGGTTGAATTATGACGGACAATCTGCTGTAACCGCGCAGTCGGAAGATTATGCTTTGTTTGTGAAAGCTTTGTTGGATTTGCATCAAGCGAGTTTGACTTTAGGCAATGGGGAAGAGGCACAACAGTTGCCGAATTCTCAGTTTTGGTTGGAGAAAGCTGTGCAGGTGCAAGAAAAGTTTGATGAGTTTTTGTGGAGCGTGGAATTGGGAGGATATTACAATACTGCTAAGGATGCTAGCGGAGATTTGTTGGTGCGGGAACGCAGCTATATAGACAATGCAACTCCGGCGGCGAATGGAATTGCGATCGCCTCTTTGGTTCGCCTCGCACTGTTGGGGCAAAATTTGGAATATCTCGATCGCGCGGAGCAAGGTTTGCAAGCTTTCAGCAGTATTGTACAAGATGCTCCCCAAGCTTGTCCTAGTCTACTTTCGGCGATCGACTGGTATCAGCATTCTACCCTGATTCGCACGACTCCCGATCGAATTTCTGGCTTAATTTCGCAGTATTATCCGACTGCTGTGTGTCAGATTGAGGCTGATCTGCCTGAAGGTGTTATCGGGTTAGTTTGCGAGTGTTTGACTTGCAAGGAACCGGCGAAAAGTCAAGAGAGGCTGTTGGAGGAAATTTTGCAAAGTCAAACGCGGGTTTAGTACCAATACTGTCTATATTATTTAACCGCGAAGACGCGAAAAACGCGAAGGAAGAAGGAGGAAGCAGAAGGAAGAAGTATATTATCTCCTACCGGGAAGGAATCGCATCTTCAGTCTGCCCCTCAATCTTCCAAAGAATCTCAGTGACTTCAGTCCGCTTGAGTGTCAACAAATGCAAATACTTTCCGGCGGCACGGCAACTCGAACGCTGTCGCCGACTTGGTATCGCTGCAAGTCATCTCTGTGCAAGTTTTGTCGGCGAAGGGCGATCGAACTTTTAGCAGTCAACCGCACTGTATAGCGCGTGTCAGTGCCAATATAAATAGCCTCTTCTACTATTCCCGGCCAGCTATTTTCAGCGTCATAATTAGCCGGATAAATAGCAGCTTTTTCTGGCCGCAAAACCAGGGTGACAACTTTCCCAGCGGGCATATCTTCTGCTGTCGCAACTAACACGGGCAACTGCTGGTCAACCAACACGATTATTTTCCCGTTTTGCTTTTCTACTACTCGACCACTTAAAAAATTGCTGTCGCCAATAAAATCAGCAACAAACCGCGTTTTAGGATATTCATAAATATCAACAGGCGTCCCGACTTGTTGCAGTTTTCCTCCATCCATCACTGCAATTCTGTCCGACATTGTTAGTGCTTCTTCCTGATCGTGAGTCACATAAATAAATGTAATTCCCAATTTTCGCTGCATTTTTTTTAATTCTAATTGCATCTCTTTACGCAATTTTAAATCCAGCGCTCCTAGGGGTTCATCCAACAGCAAAACAGACGGCTGTTTGACTAATGCTCTGGCTAGTGCTACTCGCTGCTGCTGTCCGCCTGACAGTTGGCGGGGATAGCGTTTTTCTACATCGGTTAACTGTACTAATGCTAAGGCTTCAGCAACGCGATCGCGAATTGTTTTCTGAGGCAAATTCTCCATTTCTAACCCAAAAGCGACATTTTGTGCTAGTGTCATATGCGGAAATAAAGCATAGTTTTGAAATACCGTATTTACTGGGCGGTGAAACGGTGGGCGATTTTGCATCGGTTGGCCGTGAATGTAAATTTCGCCGGCTGTGGGAATTTCAAAACCGGCAATCATTCGCAAAGTTGTAGTTTTGCCGCAGCCGGAAGGGCCGAGTAAAGAAAAGAATTCTCGATCGTAAATTTGCAGGTTGATGTTATCAACAGCTAAGAAATCTTGACTGCGGGCACTTTTAAATATTTTGGAAACTTCTAAAACCTCGACAGAGTGCATTGTGTTAGTATGTGTGACTAATAAAAATCTGAGTTCGAGTCCGGTTGAACTGATATCTTGCACCAGTCTCAATTACTGGTTTAGGAACGGGCAAGATGCCCGTTCCACAAGAAATTTATTCTTTGTGGAACAGGCATCTTGCCTGTTCTTGAGAATGGTGCAACTCCAAAACAAGCTAAAAAATTAAGTAAACCAGCCCCGGCAGAAACCTGTTTTATATCTACTTTCCAGCCCCTGCTTTAACTTCAGTCCAAGCTCGATCGTACAATGCAGTTGCTTTCCCGACATCCTCCAATAATTTCATTTTGCCAAACACCTCAGCCGGTGGGTAAATTTGAGGATTGTTCAAATCTTTCGGATCGATTAAACCTTGATCAATTGCTGCTTTGTTGGGCGATCCGAAGTGGGTAAAATTGGAAATTTGGGCGCCTACTTCTGGCTGCAAAATAAAGTTAATAAATTTCTCCGCTAACTCTTTGTGGGGCGCACCTTTCGGAATAGCCATATTGTCAGAAAAAATGATTGTTCCTTCTTTGGGAATAGCGTAACGGAGATTAGGATTTTCTGTCATCACTTGGAAAATATCACCGCTCCATTCCATTGTCAAATTTACTTCTCCTTGATCTAGCATATTTTGCCCGGTGTCGGGGACAAAAGCTGCAATGATATTTTTACTTTTAATCAGCAAATCGCGGGCTTTGTTAATCTCTTCGGGATTGGTTGTATTTGGGTCAAATCCTAAATACATTAAAACTCCTGCTAATGTGTATCTGGCATCGTCTTGCCACGCGACTTTTCCGGTATATTTCGGGTCGAACATCACCCCCCAACTGTTAATTTCTCTCTGGATTGTTTTCACATTGTAGCCAATTCCCATGGTTCCCCACTGGTAGGGCAGCGAATATTTATTTCCTGGATCAAAAGCTTGATTTATAAACTTAGGTTCTAGGTTCTTTTGGTTGGGGATATTGTTTAAGTTCAGCGGCTCAATTATATTTTCTGCGATCATGATTTTCACCATGTAATCGGCAGGAAATATTAAGTCGTAACCGGGGTTTCCCTGTTTGAGTTTGGCATAGAGTGCGTCGCTGTTCTCGAAAGTGTCGTATTGAATTTTAACATTGTTATCTTTCTCGAATTGGGCGATCGTTTCTGGGGCGATATAACTTGCATAATTGTAAATGCTGAGCACTTGCTGTTGGTTGCCACCTGTGGGGCTACAGCCGAAAGCCACCGTTGCACTCATCAAGAACAAAAGTAGGAAAGTCAGCAGGCGTTTCATAGGTTTTGTTAGTTGCAGACAAAAATAATTATGGCACAGAAAGCAATTATTTTAACTTTTCTGAACTTTTAACGATGATACAACCAGCAACAAGGAAGCCAACAACATCAAAGTTGAAATGGCATTAATCGCTGGTGTCACTGAGAATTTTATCATGCCGTAAACAAATAATGGTAGCGTCATGGAACCGACGCCAGTGGTAAAAAATGTCACGACAAAATCATCCAGCGACAGAGTAAAAGCCAGGAGTGCCGCGCTGAAAATAGCGGGCCAAATTAGAGGGAGAGTGATGCGCCAAAAAGCCCGCCATTCGTTAGCGCCTAAGTCAAAAGCTGCTTGTTCTAATTGAGGATCTAGTTCCGCCAAACGCGCCCTGACAGTAATAGTCACAAAGGAAATATTAAAGACAACATGACCGATAATTACGGTAGGTAAGCCGAGATTGAAGCGAATTCCAGTGAGATTTTCTACGATCCGAAATACTAGGGTAAAGAAAACTAGCAGCGAAATGCCGATCGTAATTTCGGGCATAATAATCGGCAAAAACAGTAAAGCTTCTACTGCTTTGCGCCCCGGAAAATGAAAGCGTTCCAGTGCTAGCGCGAGCATTGTACCAAAAATGCTTGCTAGCACAGTCGAAATAGCTGCAATTAGCAAGCTGTTGTTGAGTGCTGTCCAGATTCCGGCGCTGCTACTCGTAGCAATCGTCGCGCCTGCATTGCTAAACAAACTGCGGTACCAATCGAGGGTAAAGCCGCGCCAAACGGCGTTGAATCTGGAGGCGTTAAAGGAGTAAATAATTAAGATGAGAATTGGCAAGTAAAGAAAGGCAAATGCGAGTGCAGCTTGTACCCAAAGCCACTTTTTGCCGATCGCCCGCACGAGTAAATCTAGTTTAGTCATTAGTCAATAATAGGTTAGCCTGTAGGGGCGGATTTTACAGACAATCTGTGCCTAAGACCAATAATCTCATAAACCGGTCCCCCACCCAACTGTAAATCTCAATCTACCTGTTTAAGTTTCGTCAGACACGCGGAAGTAAATTAACACCGGAATCAATATGATTACCGTCAATAGCATAGAAAGCGCCGAACCAAAAGGCCAATCGCGGGCTCTCATAAACTGATTCTGAATCAAATTTCCCACCATTACTGTTTTAGAACCACCTAATATATCCGGTGTGATGAAAGCGCCGACAGCGGGAACAAAAACTAAAATAGAGCCTGCAACAATACCGCGAGTTGTTAATGGTAAAAATACGCGCCAAAAAGTGCGAATATCATTTGCACCTAAATCGTGAGCGGCTTCTACTAATGAAAAATTGAAGCGTTCTATGCTAGAATATAAAGGCAGAACCATGAAAGGTAAATAGCCGTAAATAAGACCGATCGCCACAGCGAAAGGCGTAAAAAGCAAGTTTAACGGTTCGCTAATAATTTGCAGGCTTTGCAAGGCTGTGTTAACTACTCCTTCGCTACGCAGCAGTATGATCCAGGCGTAGGTTCTCACTAAAAAATTAGTCCAAAATGGAATAATTACCAGCAAAAGCAAAGCATTTCGCCAGCGAGGAGAACGGGTGGCGATGAAGAATGCTAGGGGATAGCCAACTAACAAGCAAGTGGCTGTTGTTAGAAAAGCCAGCCAGAGCGATCGCCCAATTACTCCTAAGAAAAGTCCACTGAACAAACGCTGGTAGT
Source organism: Microcoleus sp. POL10_C6 (assembly GCF_036701585.1). Lineage (NCBI taxonomy): Bacteria > Bacillati > Cyanobacteriota > Cyanophyceae > Oscillatoriales > Microcoleaceae > Microcoleus > Microcoleus sp. POL10_C6. Next base: position 106,887 of record NZ_JAUBRB010000012.1, read on the forward strand.
TGCTGAGAGTAAATATCCAAGTAACACCGCCGTAAGTACCGCGTTCTAAAAAACTGTACAACAGTACAATTAGCACGGGCAAAATGAAGAAAACCATCAGCCATGCCGTAGCGGGAAATAAGAGCAGCAACAGGTTTGTTTGCTGGCGGTTTTTGACACTCATTATTCACTCAAGCGAAATTTAGCACATAATGCAACACATTTTATATCAAATCAGCATTTTATGAATTATGTCATCATTAATAAATTATCAAGAGGTACGCAATGTCAGCAGAATCGTCAACCCCAAAAATAGTCGTCGTCGGTGCAGGATGGGCCGGTCTAGGCGCTACCTATCACCTAGCACAGCAAGGCTATGATGTCACCCTGCTAGAAGCAGGCCCCTATCCGGGTGGCTTAGTTGCAGGGTGGAAAACCGCCGGCGGGCGTTCCGTAGAAGCAGGCATTCATGGCTTCTGGTATCCCTACAAAAATATCTTTTCCTTAGTCAAGGAATTAGGACTCTATCCCTTCACGCCTTGGACTCGTTCTTGTCAGTATTCACCCGCCGGATTGGAAGTAGAATCGCCGATTTTTCAGGACGAACCGCGCCTTCCGACACCGTTAGGAACCTTTCTTTACACCAGATTTAAAAGACTGCCATTAGTCGATCGGCTTTCAGCCTTACCCTTACTCTACGCCGTCCTAGATTTCGACAATTCCGACGAAGCTTGGCGCAGGTACGATCGCGTCACAGCCCGCGAACTATTCAAACAGTTTGGCGTTTCTGCAAGACTGTACCGCGATGCTTTTGAACCGATGTTATTAGTAGGTTTATTTGCACCAGGAGAACAATGTTCTGCCGCCGCAGCTTTGGGAATGCTTTATTATTTCATATTAGCACACCAACCAGATTTTGATGTAGTTTGGTGTCGCGGAACAGTCGGAGAAAAAATATTTCGCCCCTGGGTCGAGCGCCTGGAAAAACTCGGTGCAAAAGTATTGACAAAGCAGCGAGTTACGGATTTAATAGTTGACAGCAACAACCGAGCAACAGGCGTTGTTTGCGGCGAAGAAACCTTCGAGGCAGATGCAGTTATTTTTGCAGTTGGTGTCACGGGAATGCAAAAAATTATCAGCAGCAGCCCAGCTTTGCAAAGTCGCCCAGAGTTTCGGGACGCGATGAATTTGGGTGCAGTTGACGTGTTAGCTGTTCGCCTGTGGTTTGACAGAAAAATTGACATTCCGCTGCCTTCTAATGCCTGTTTTGGATTTAGTTCAACTACAGGTTGGACGTTTTTTGATTTGAATGCTTTGCACGACGAATTTCGAGACGAACCGGGAACAGTTGTCGAAGCTGACTTTTATCACGCAAATCAATTAATTCCCCTAAAAGATGAGGAAATTGTTTCCTTAGTTCAGCGGGATTTAGCCACTTGTATCCCCGCTTTTCGGGAAGCAAAAGTAATTGACAGCAGCGCGATTCGGCTGTCGCGGGCAGTGACGCATTTTGCCCCTGGCAGCTATCAATATTTGTTGCCTGCGGTAACAAGTTATGATAATGTATTCATGAGCGGGGATTGGGTTGTGACCCGTCACGGTTCTTGGTCGCAGGAAAAGGCTTATGTTACTGGTTTGGAGGCGGCAAATTTGGTAATTTCGCGTTTCGGAATCGGAAACAAAGCGGCAATTATTCCCGTGGAAGCTGACGAACCGCACATTCAAATCGGGAGAAAGATTAATCAGTTTACTCGCAGTTTGACTAAAACTTTCATTCCCGATTTTTGGCTGCCATAAGAATAAGGAAATTCGGCAACGGATGCGGTAAGGCATTTAACGGATGTCAGGAAGAAGGGGGATTCCCGTCTGGTTAGCTAAGAGGCCGATCGCACTAAAATCACTGTACAGTCGCACCCGCGCGCCACAGCTTCCGGGATATTCCCGTGAATCACCTGCTTCAGCAGCCCTTCACGGCTCGCTCCCAGGACGATCGCATCGCACTGATCGTTCTGAGCCAAATCAATTAAAGCATCAGAAACCGATTTAGCGCAAACCGAAGTCGCTATTATCGAACAGCTAACCCGGCGCTTGATAAACTCCGCGGCTTGCTTTAATTCTCCGCGATCGGGTTCTGCAACAGAAGGCTGATGAACCTGACACAATTTAATCTCCGGTACAGCACTCGCAGCCACCAAAGCAGGTAGCAGCCGCAAAGCCGCAGCTTGCTTGTAACTGCCGCGAATAGGCACCAACCAGCGATGCAAACCCATCAGCGTGTGCAGTCCCAATTCTGGCCCTGGAAGGTCTGAATTCGGCGGGGAAAGTTCCGTCTCTGGAGTCGCTGATGGATCTGAGGATATCGCCAATGCGGGATTATCTGCACCATCAACTCCTTCGGTATTGAATTCCCATTCAATAGACGTATATTTTCGCCCGCTGAAAATGGGGGAAAACTCATTTTTCTTGCGTGTTGCTAATAGTTTTTCGCTCCACTTCACCAAAATAACCTCGCAGCCTGCTTGCCGAATTACGGTATCCACCACATCGCCAAAAATGCGTCCTTTTGTGGAAAATTCGCCTTGCCAGCCCATCAAAATTGAATCGATATGCCGCTCCTTTATTGTCTCCAAAATCGCGTTAGGCACGTCGTGAGCTACCCGTATTTGGGTGTGTACCGGCAAGTTCCAATTGCGAATTATTCGCTCTGCTTGTTGTAGCAGGCGGCGGCTTTTGGTTGTCCGCACGGCGCTTTCTGAGGGGGAACTGTTGCGCGGTACTATGATGATTTGTAGGCATTCTAATTCGTAATTACGATCGCGCGCGATCGCAGCCGCCAGCCGCAGCAAAGCGGGTGCTGTTTGGGGATTGGAAAGCGGTACTAATAAGCGGCCGTTTCCAACTTGCGGAGCCCTGGTTTGATAGACAACATAGGAAGGTTCTGGGTGCGGGCCCTGGGTGGTTTCTCCGCTGAGGCGATCGGATTCAACTCGGATAATGTCGCTGCGGGTAATAATTCCCACCAAACGCCGACCTTCCACGACTGGCAAACGGCTGATATTGTAGTTGTTGAGCCTGTACAATACCTCGCTTAAAGTATCGCTTGCTTTGACTGCGATCGGCTGTACAGTCATAAATTCTTTAAGCAGGGAGTTGCCGGACAAATTGCGCCCGCTGGCATTTGCCAAATCGGTTTGACTGACAATTCCCACTAATTTGCCATCTTCAACTACTGGAAATCCTCGGTGGTGCGATCGCGAAAAAGCCTGCATCACTTCATCGAAAGTCAGCAGACTCGAAAGAGTTTCAACTCGGCGCTGCATCACGTCATCTGCGTGCAAGTCGCTCAAAGTATTGCTCGCAGCTTTTGCCTTTGTCAGTTGAATGCCGTTAAACTCCAAAAGGCGATCGTACAAAGAGCCACTGTCCACCTTTTCCGCGACCAAATAAGCAACTACAGAACAGATCATCAAAGGCAGCACTAATTTGAAATCCGCCGTAATTTCAAACACAATCACTACCGCAGTAATCGGCGCCCTAGAAACCGCGCAAAAAAACGCTCCCATTCCCGCCAAAGCGTAAGTTACCGGCAAACCGACACCCAGGGAATCTGCCTGCACAATTCCCACCATGTGACCGAGTGCAGAACCCATAACTAGGGCAGGGGAAAACAATCCTCCCGGAGCTCCAGAAGCAGCGGAAATAATTGTCAGAAAAAAGTGAGCTACAAAAGCAATTAAACTCGTTATCCCGCTTGCTTCACCGGTCAGCATAAACTCCCGTAAACCCGTATTATCGCGGAAAGTTGCTGGAAGAAAAGCTATTACTGAACCGCAGATTATGCCAGCTAAAGCCATTCGCACAGGCAAAGCTAATTTGAGCGATCGCCTGTTAAATTGCAAGCTAGCAATAATCCCTTTGGTGAACAAAGCTCCCAGCAATCCCGCTAAAACTCCTAACAGTATATAAAAGGGGATTTCCTGAGCATCAAAACTGGTTTGGTACTCGCGAAGGTTCAAATTTAAACTATCACCGCCCAAAAGCTGCGAGACAACTGCACCGATAAATGAAGCGATGATTGCAGTCCCTAAAGTCAATCCCGAAACGTCGTGCAGTAGTTCTTCAACTACAAACAAAACTCCTGCAATGGGAGCATTGAAACCAGCAGCCAATCCGGCCGCAGCACCGCAAGCAATCAATTGTCTGCGGTAGTCTGGGGAAGTTGGCATCAAGTGACCTATCCAGCCGGCCAAAGATGCTCCTATTTGCACAGTCGGGCCTTGCCTGCCTAAAGTTAAACCGGAACCAACTGCTAAAATAGTCGTCAGAAGTTTGGCGACAGCTACTCGCAAATCTAAGGAAAGATTGACTCCGCCGAGAGCAGCTTTGACGTGAGGAATGCCACTGCCGGCAGTTTCTGGAGCAAAACGCTCTACCAAGAAACCTGTCAGCAACCCGCCCAATAAACCGACAGCCGGAAGCAATATCCAAGCTGGAATTAATGTCGAGGTAGCAACTCGCCAACTGCCAAGCCATCCAACTCCTGATTTGAGCAAAACCCCAGCCAGCCCTGAAATTAAACCTATCAGACAAGCTTCAAAAATGGCTAGGCGTTTCGGCCGTAAAAAAAGTTGAGATTTGATGACCCTGGAAGGTTCCCTAAATTGTTTAGGGATAGTTATGTACGGCATAAATAGCGTAGATGACCTGAGAATTGTCTGCTCGATCGCACTTTAGCGAAAAATCCTTCGATACTTACCTAAAATCTGTTGTAATTCCGATGCTACCGGATTTGATATCAATCTGCGATTTTTTTACCTTATAGCCTCCACCAGTGTTTTTAAATCCGGCACTTCTAAATCAGGCTGGCCGCTGGCCGGCAGTGTCGCGCAAAATCCTGTTTTTTCGTGTCTGCGATTTACCAAAATATATCTCGTGACTTGACAGCAATTGTCTCAAGACTAGCACTATTCCCCTTTCCCCATCTCTCAGAGTGCCGTAGCAGTCAAAACTCACTACTGAAAATTGATTAAATTCAAGCATAGTTAGCTCCGAGTTTAGGGTTGATATTCCGCAAAAATCTCTATTTTGCCCACAATGTTTTGATTAAATTGAGCCAATTCTTCGGCAGGAATCCAATATTCTTGGTGAATCGAACTGCCCACATTTTGAACTGGATATTTTTTTAAGAATTCAGTCGCCACCCGAAAGCGCGTGACATAGCCGAAATATCCCGATGCTGCATCTCTTGTATTCCAATCTCTCGCGATTTGTATGGCATAGGCTTTGTGAAGTACGGGATAAAAAGTAGGCTGAAAGGATAAGCGTGGCGGAAATGCCAGAAAATCGCTTTCTTTAATCAGTTCCATTTCTTTTTTGCCGACGGCTCGGAACAGCGTTACTGTCTCTTGATCTGATATATTGATATTTTTAAACCAAGCTTTCCAACCGTCCCAATTGTGAACTATTTTCGCCAATTCAGCGTAACCGGCGGCGCGGGGATGGGAAACGTCATTTTCGGTAAGTTCTTTATGCCAAATTTCCGAGTTTTGCAGCGGGGTGCAAACATCTAAATAAGGCACATTTAACTCGTTGCAAACTTGGGCAAACTGTTCGGATAAGTTGGCAATCCGGCTTGTGCGATCGCTATCGATAACTGGCGGTGGCCCTACCATTAATACTGGAAATATTTCTTGGGCTGATGTGAGAATACAGCGAGCATTTTCAATTGATTTTTCAACTTCTATGCGATTTTTTTCGTTTTCTCGGTAAGTGTCGTTGACGCCAAAGGAAAATACTATTCTGCCATCGCCGTAGTGAGGTAAGCGGCGAGAAACTTCGTTGAACCAACGAGTTTCTATATCGGCACTGGTTTCTCCCCTGATTCCTAAATTGTAGTAGGTAATATCGTGTCCTTGTCCGCAAGCGGCCGCGCAAATCCGTCCTGTCCAACCGAGACATTTGGGATCGCAAGTACCGTTTACAAAAGAATCGCCGATAAAACAAATACGCATATTATGTGTGGGAATTGGGAATTGGGAATTGGGAATTAGGAAGTGGGAATTGGAAATAGGGAACTGTTGACTGTTGACTGTTGACTGTTAACGGATCATTGATGACAACTAACAACTGAAAACTGCCAACTGCCAACAGACAACTGACTTTAATTCTTGCCGATGACGGACAATCCCTCTACAATTAGAGACGGTGTTTGGCAAGAACCGTTCCACTCGGAGTCTCCTCCCAATTCTACCAATTGTTTGAGGACGTTGTAGACATTGCCAGCTACCATTGTGTCTTTGATTCTGCCGACTATTTGACCTTTTTTGACTCGGTAGCCCAGATCGACATTAATTGAAAAATCGCCGGAAATTCCAGCACTGCCACCAAGCATTTGATCGACTACAATTCCGTCGTCTAATTTAGCGATTAAATCGATTAGCGAAAGCGAACCTGGCTTAATCAAAATATTGAACAAACTCGGCGTCGGATAGCTGCCTAAACCAGGGCGAAATCCGTTGCCGGTGGTGCCACTGCCCAAGGCTCGACCGGTGGTGCGATCGGTATAAAATAGCTGCAACACTCCGCTGTTGATAAAGACGATCGCCCGAGTGGGAGTGCCTTCGTCGTCAAAGGGACAGCTATAGGGCCCGATATCCGGCTGCTGCGAGAGGGTGACAAGCGGCGATGTCACTTGTTGGCCTAATCGATCGTTCCAAGGCGAAGCGCCTTCGAGTACCTGTTTGCCGTTCAACGCCGCACAGACAGTCCCCCACAGCAAATCGGCTGCTTTGGCTGTAAATAGCACCGGCACGCGGCCCGTGGCGGGAGCAACATTATCTTTTGCCCATTCTAAACGCTGCAAAACCCGCTTGGCGCTCGTGTTTAAGTCGAGGGTGCCGCGTTCGGTTTCGCCTTCCCAAATGTTGAGGAAATCTTCGCCCCGCACTAATTCTGCTGATAAGTAACCGCTGAGGGTGGTGTCGGTGTGACTCGAATCCAAGCCTTTGGTGTTCACCAAGCGGGTGCTTTCGATTTCGCAGTCGAGTTCGGCGGTGCAGAGGCTTTCGGGATAAGCTTCGCGGACGATCGCGATCGCCTCTTTGCCCCAGTTTACTAGCTGTTCGGCCGGCACCGACACTCCGCGATCGGGATAAACAACTTTCTCACCGGTGCCGAGTTCGATGGTTTCCGGTTCGTTAAGTTGCGAAAGCGCGATCGCCCTGTCCACCAAAATTTGCAGTTCCACGGGCCCGTAGGCCACCGCCAAACCCGGCCGCCCATCCCGCCACAGCCGCAGTGCAATGCCTTCTGCTTGGGCAGTTTCTAGCTGTTTGAGGCGGTTTGCTTCAAAAAAGACCGGCCGTGAGAGCGATTGCGATTCCAATACCTCAGCAGCTTCTGCACCTGCTTTGGTGGCTAGTTCTAACAGTTGTTCTGCTGATTGGTGATTGGTCATTGTTGTCGGTGGTTGGTAATTAGTCAGTTGGCAGTTGGCAGTTGGCAGTTGTCAGTTGGCAGTTGGCAGTTGGCAGTTGGCAGTTGGCAGTTGGCAGTTGGCAGTTGGCATTAGTCAGTAGTTATTAGTTATAGCCTTTCTCAGTAACATGAGATGCTCGTAGAGCATAGGCCTCGCGGGTCTGGGACTGAAAAGCATACCTCAATTATTTGAGAACCGCTATATGAGTTATTCGTTATTAGTCAATCTAGCTGTTAACTCTAGACTAAATAACGGTAGATTATTAACTGCTACTAACAACTGACAACTGCCAACTGACAACTGCCAACTAACAACTGACTACTAACAACTGACTGATGACTAATGACTGATGACTAAATAGTTAGTTCGTGCAGCAGCCAAAATCCTGCAAAAGATTCCGATTCGGGATTCGACTGAATTGCTAAAAAATGTACTTTTTTTGCTTGGTTTTTAGCTGCTTCAAATCCTTTCGCTTCTCTCTCAGTTGCTGCGTCTCTGAGATTAGCTAAAATCCAGCGATCGTTAGCTCCCGTATCTAATACCAGCCTAGCAGGTGGGCCGCTCTCAAATTTTAGGAAAGCCAACTCCAATCCCGACATCCAACCTGCCAGGGCTGTGGCTCTCGACGAGTAGATAATTAGTCCCGGAATTTGCGTTTCTGGGGCGAGGCGTGTCATCGGCAGTCCAAAAGCTTCGCCAAATCCGATATCCCACTCGGACATTTCGTCAAAAGCTGCGATCGGCAAACTCACAAACGCCCATTTTTCCCCGATTAAAGCATCCGGCAGCGCAACTGGCGTTTCTGGTACAAATTGAACGCTCGGGTTCACGACCGGTTGATAGCCCGGTTCGGCGGGATAAACGTCTTGCATCCGTTCTTCCAGCCACAGGCTAAGGGCCAGGGTGCGGCGGCTGCAGGCGGCGGGAATGTCCAAGTCATCGCAGGCTTTAGTAATCATGTTCGCCATTTGGCGGCGGAAAAAGCGGATTTTTTCGGGGCGTTTCGGTGCTGCGGCGATCGCATCTTTAATAGCACCCGCCAGCCACAGGGAATTTACGGTAGAACTGGAGCAGAATTGCGAGTAGCGAAACAGAGATTCGGCCTTGTCGCCTACATTCAGCGGGCTTTCGCAGATCAACACTTCCCATTTTTTTTTCTCTCGCTCGTCTATGATTGGACGGCTGTAAAAGTCGAGTTCCCAAATAGTAGCCATGCCGCGCTGTTTAAAATTAATCCTTTATCATGTTACCGGACAGCGGGCAAGTTTCTGATTCTGACAATTTAAGGCTGATTTTCAATCGCGGGCGATCGCACTTTCCCAAAGATGGGCACTCTCCCTAGCAGGTTCCTGTGTAATTTTTGGTAGCAGTGCACAACCGGAAGCATTAGCAACTCCTCGGAGAACTGTCGCGGAGCAATCTCAACACGCGATCGTTTGTTAAACTTGTGCAAGCCAGGGAAAACAAACAGTATAGCTTGATTCCATGAGACAAATCATTCTCGAAAAGATTGTTTCCACCTTAGAACCTTTAGATTTTGTTCTCGCTTTGTGGCAAGGAGGTTCAGCAGCCCACGGATACACCGACGAGTGGTCAGACCTCGATATTGCGGTTGTGGTTGAAGATAACTGCGTGGAAGAAACATTGGATATTGTTGAAAAAACCCTCGCCGAAATTGCCGAAATCGAACTCAAATATCGAGTTCCCGAACCCGCTTGGCACGGTCAATCGCAGTGCTTCTGGCGGCTCAAAGAAACCCCGCCGTTTTTGCTAATTGATTTCGCCGTTTTTCGGCGCAGCAGCCGCAACGATTTCCTGGAAATAGAGAGACACGGAAAAGTGCCGATCGCCTTCGACAAAGTTAATCTAATTGTACCGCATCCTGTCGATATAAGCAAACATTTATCTACAATGCAGTCGAGATTCAACGACCTAAAAATCCGTTTCGATTTGCTGCAACCTCTGGTTAAAAAAGAGATTTATCGCGGACATTTAGTAGATGCGATCGGCAACTATCACAATTGGACGCTTCTACCCTTAGTCGAACTGTTGGGCATGATTTACCGTCCCCACAGATACGATTTTGAACTAAAATATTTCAGCCGAGACTTTCCGCCCGAAATAGTCGATCGCGTTGCACCCCTTTTCTGCATCGCCAACCTTGAAGATTTGGCAGCAAAACAGCAAATAGCTGAGGCTTTCTTTGCAGAAAGTTTACCGCTTGCAGAAGCTAATTTTTACTTTGATAACACCTTAACACTACCGCAATAGGCTCAAGGTTTCGTACCGAAAGCGATAATATAGTAGCATCAACCTTAAAGAGTGACATCCCGTGACAAAACTCAGCGTCAACATCAACAGAATCGCCCTCCTCAGAAACTCTCGAAACATCGGCATCCCCAGCGTTACTGAAGCCGCAAAAACAGTAATTGCCGCCGGAGCCCACGGCGTTACAGTCCATCCCCGCCCCGACGAAAGGCACATCAAAGCTGCGGATGTTTACGAATTAGCTAAAATGCTAACCGTTGAGTTCAACATCGAAGGAAATCCGTTTCAGCCGCCATTTATGGATATAGTTTGCGACGTAAAACCGGCTCAGTGTACCTTAGTCCCAGACGCTCCAGACGTGCTAACATCGGATAGCGGTTGGAATATTCCCGAAAATCGCGATCGGCTCTTACCAATCATTGAAAAATTAAAAGACAATGGTATCAGAGTCAGCTTGTTTATGGAGGCAGATGCTGCTCTCATGCCACTAGCAAAAGAAGTTGGAGCAGACCGAGTAGAACTGTACACGGAACCCTACGCAACTGCTTTTCGCGAAGGTAGAGTAGAATTTGTTTTTCAACAATATGTCTTAGCAGCTCAAGCCGCTCAATCAGCAGGTTTGGGAGTGAATGCCGGACATGATTTAAATTTGCAAAACTTAGCTAAATTTTGCTCTATTCCTGATATACTCGAAGTATCAATTGGTCATGCTTTAATTGCGGAAGCGCTAGAAATGGGGTTGTCCAAAACAGTAGAAGCTTACCTAAAAATTCTGGCAGGTTCGTAATACAAATTAACCTTGTCTGGTAGGGCAGATTTGGCAGTGATAAACCCGTTTGTATCAGAGATTCTGACTAAATCGGCCCTAGGAAAATACAGGATCAAAACTTACGAAAACCCGGGTTGGACGTGCTACAAATATGGTAAGGTGCGGTTGGCAGCGCCCTACATAATTAGGCGATTGTCAAAAACGAAGTAATACGAGGGGCTGTAACCCCGTGGGGGTCTAGCAGTTGTCTAGTAGTAAGGCAGAGCCAGAATCCAAAACACCGCGTTTTTTGGGTGTGGGCATTTTTTTAACAAGATCCTGGGAAACAGCTTTAATTTTCCTCGACCCAATTACTAATATTCTCTGATGATATTATGCGTAGGTAGTATCATTGAAATGTCCGGAAAAACAGAGCCTACTACTTAGCTCCCGCACTGCCAATCTGCTACCATCAGGTTTTGTGCAAGTACGGGATATTTACGTGTATCCTCTATGCTGCTGTAGCCTCTGTGCGATCGCCAGATTTAATCCGGTGAAAACAGGCAAACACAAGTAACCATATACAACTCCTTACCCCCCCTCAGACGTGCGACATGAAAAAACTAATTTTACTGACTGGAATGCTACTTATGATGACGGCAAAATCAGTATTTGCCAGCCCAGTAGCCCCCAAAATTTCGCCGAGCGAGCTGATGGCTGCCTCGGAAATTACAGAAACCCTTAACAAATCCGTTACCTCTGAATCAGTTTCAAACCTCGAACCAATCAAGCGAATGTCAACCTCGGAAATCCGAGAAACAATCAACCAACCCACCACCTATATTTTTGAAGGCATCAAAGGGCGAGAACTCACTCTCTCCCTGTGGGCGGGACAACTGACAGCCGAACTGTACAGTCCCAATGGTGAAAATATGGGGGTTATTGAAAAATCAGATAATCAGTGGATTGGCCAGTTGCCAGAGTCAGGTATCTACCGCGTGCGAGTTACCCCCAAAGGTGAAACCACCAGCTTCGTACTAGGACGCGACTTTAACGCCAAGTGGACTTATAGGCCCGATCGCGCAATTCCCATAGCATTCAAGGAAAAACAAGCCACAGTCAAACTCAAAATGTCCGGCTACCAAATCCAGCCTATCACGGTTCAAGGCAAGCAGGGACAGACAATTAGGGTCACAGCTAGCACCAAAAATCTAGATCTGGCGATCGAATCTCCGTCGGGACAACTCCTGGATCAAGGCGAAGGTCAAACTTTTGCTCAACTCCCCGAGTCCGGCACTTACCGGGTAATCGTAGTTGCCAAGAGGCCGGTCAAGCCCTCAATCCGAGTTTCTGTGCAATAGCAAAGATTGCAGAAATACTCTTGAGGGCGATCGAATGTGCGCCCGCCAAAAAAACAGCTCGCCCGATTGGGGGGCTGTTTTTTTGCGTAAAATCAACCTTGGATCAGCGCCTCAAAACGTTCTTGTTTCCAAATGCAGCTTAAATCCGAGTCAGCTAAAGCTAGCTCTCGGTATAAATTAGGGATCAACTCCATAGCCCGCTGCAAATTGTCAAGGGCTAAATCAGCAAATCCCAGTAGAGCATAACAGCAAGCTTTATTGTAAAAAGCGTTAGCAAAATCAGGATTTATTTCTAAAACTGTTTCGTAGCAAGCAATCGCCTCAGAGTAGCAGCCTTTTCGCGCCAATTCCACACCCCGGTTGTACCAGATCAAATAATCCTCAAAGGGACGCTCAGATGTGGGAGTAAACTTGCCATTTCTCTGATTTAAACCTACTAATTTCTCCAAAGCTACTCTCCGTTCGCCCACAGCCTCGGCTCTGCCCGGTTGTAGAGCGATCGATCGGCTAAAACTAGCCACTGCTTGTTTGTAAAGTCCCATAGAGTTCGCAGCTATACCGCGATTGTACCAAGCCTTCGCATCGTCAGGCTTAAACTCGATCGCCCGCTCAAAACTGTTGAGTGCCTGATAGTAAAGCTTGAGTTCCAATAGGGCATTACCTCGGTTGTACCACGCCCAAGCAGCCTCCGGGTACAAATTTAAACAGCGATCAAAACTCAGAACCGCCTTCTCGTAAAGCCCCATATCGATCAGCGTCAGTCCTCGGTTGTGCCAAATACTCGCCGCGCACGGACTGAACTCCAGAGCCCGGTCAAAACTATTGAGAGCCTCCAACCACTCGCCCAACTTTCCTAAAGCAATAGCCCGGTTGTGCCAGCCAAAGCTCGCATTCGGCTGCACCGCCAAGGCTTCATCAAAACTCTTCAGCGCCTCTAAGTGCCGTTCTAAATTCCCCAAAGCCATACCTCGGCCGAACCAAGCCTTATAATGATCTGATTGCAACTTCAAAGCTCTGTTAAAGTTCGCCAGAGCACCATGATCATCGTTAGCTTCGAGGTGGCGCGAACCCAGATGGTAATACCAAGCCGCTTCCAAGTTTTGGATTAAGTTCATAATATTTTGTATCTATCTTAGGGATGATTCTACATGAAACCATACCTGGAATAAAACTGTAATTCCACTAAAAATCTGAAAAATTTGATACAGGGGGATCGCCCGTACACACTGCCCGTAACAACCTCAACAATTTGCGGTCAAAACTAACTATTTTCCTCTAGTAAAAAGCTCTTTTACCTAACCGCACTCATCGTTTTTTAGAGCTGCTGCGAATCTTAACTCTGCTTGACATCTCCCCAGCCCTAAAGGGACGGGGATTCATAAGACCATAATTTAAGTCTTACAGGTGCTGACAAGTCACCTCTACCAACTCCACTAAGATCAATTCCAAGTATTGTTGCTACTTTCCGACCAATATTTGCACAGCCATTGCAGTCTGCATTAATTAGCCACCCCTTCGCTGTCCGATATAATCCACGTTTTACTCTTGTTCCAGAAGCTTTCCACCACTCGGGTTTTTCGCCGACTTTAGGCAGTTCGTCACCATCGAGAAATGAAGTTTTTGAAGTATATGATTCTTCGGTTTCGACGAATTTGATTCCGTACTGTTCGCACAGTTGAGCTATTCTATCTTTTAACCTACTCGTGGGAATCTGAACAAATTTTTGATTGGTCTTTGTACCCATATTTATCAAATCTTTCTGATTCGTGTTCCATCCAAATATGACTGTACCTATCTGGGATGATACACAATGATTGATGACTTTACGAGCAGCTTTATTAACTGCATCCCGCATTGTTCTATTTCTGTTTTCGGTTAGCCGTTCCAGTCTTTTCGACCAGAATCCATTATCTTTTCCCGACATCAAGGTTGCCACTCGTTTGTTATAGCCTTGGTTGATGGACTTGAGATGCCTTCCGTCTACGATAAATGAAGTTCCAATATTGCTAACACAAGTTATCCAGTTGTCCATCCCATGATCTATCATCAATACAGAATCAACGGTAACAGAGGATTGGACAGCTTCTTTTTGGTAAACCAATTCCAGATAGAAACATCCATTTCTAGGCAAGAGCCTATACTCTCGAATAGAAGAATGTTCTAAGTTAGATGGCATGGTTAGATAGAACGCATCTATGCCAAACCAAGCTTTAATTTGCTTCCCTAAAGGAAATCGTAACATTCCATCTTTTAATTTGACCGATCTACCTGTAAATGTCACCAGCGCTAATCCGCCTTGTCTGTATCCAGGAAGTCTTGGATGTTGCGTCACTGTCCCTTCTTTAACTCCAGCCAGTAAGCCTACATAGGAATTGAAAGATTCAGCCACGCTACTCCATATCTGCTGTGCGGTATCTGAATAAAAAGCTTTGTAATGAATGTTCCGATTGTCCGTTCCTAGAACTTTATGCAGCTTGGCTTTACTCGGTATCCTTCCCGTTTTGAAGAAGAGTTGTCGGGCATAATAAGTTCCACAATTAATTAACTTTGAGGCTTCACTGCACAAAAACTCTAAGATTGCTTTCAAGTCTTTGTCTGGACTAATTAGATTTTGCTGGCATCCATACACTCTGTTTTCCTCCTGGGTTTATATTAGCATAGTATTCTTGATTAAAGATTCAAGTATGCCTACAAAACCACCAATCAAAAAATATGGTCGGCGGTTGAAACCGCTACCGACTTCCTCCCCATGTCTAAAGCCAGGGGCTTCCGTCTCGTTCTTCGGTGAATCACGCAACTCTTACCACCGCATCCCGAATTAGGTTTGCAGTTACACAAAGAGTCCTAGGGCGCCCCAAGTCTAACTGCAAATCTCCTAGTGCTAATAGCTTCTACTTCTGCTTGCTCAATTTAAGCAACCACAACTGCTGTTTTAGCATTCTCACTCAACATCAACTGGCCTGTTCCATCAATACTAAAATCTTTCCCCAGCACAAAACCCTTGCCCATCAACCGCTGGCAAACAACCAGGGCAGTGATTCGGCGAATTTCTTCCATCACGTCAGCAGGAATCAAATAACTCAAACTCCAGATCACGGACTCACAGTCATACCAAATCAAACGCTCAATACTGACAATCATCAAAGCAGCTAAACTGTCAACAGGCAGCCTCCCTCTGAGATCCGCAATCAAATCCTTACCAATTAAGCTATTGCGAGTCATCATCGCTCTAGCCATCTTCCCAATTTCTTGTTCGAGTTCTAAATGATTCATGCTTGGCACTGGCTTTTATGTTTTTAAAGCACTACTAAAAGTAAAAACAGTAGCCGCTACCAGGCTCTGCCCTAGCGTAGCTGACGCAGGCTCTACCGTAACTCCTTTTAACAAAGTATACCTAAAGAAAGATCAAAAATGTATCTAAAGGCAGATACCAAAATATTATTTTTTTGATTTTAATTGAGAAACCAATTCCCACAAGAGTTTTTACGAGCAGCAAATTGAATATTTGTACTCGATCGAGCTCGGAGTAAAGTCAATCGATTTTTGATTTTTGATTTTTGATTGAAGAATTGGGGAAAGCGACCTCACGGATGAATCCGGGGGGTTCTACCCAGGCTGCTTTCGGTCGAAGATTTTGGTAAATTCGCTACATAATAAGGAAGTAGTTACTTCGGAGAAAAAACAGCAATGGCTGCAAACCAGGCAGACATCGATATTGCCCCCTTGATCGACTACGGCCTGATCGACCCCACCGCTACGCCAGAGCAAGTAGAACACTGTTGCCAACAAGCAGAGAGATTTGGCTTTGTCACAGTTTGCGTGTATCCCGCCTACGTCAGACAAGCAGTTGAGCTGCTGCACGGCAAACGTCCCAAAGTCTGTACAGTTATAGGTTTTCCCACCGGTGCTTCGACTTCAACGGTGAAAGTTTACGAAGCTCTAGAAGCAGCAGATAATGGAGCCGTAGAGTTAGATGTCTCCGTTAACTTAGGATTGTTGAAAGCTGGAAGAATCGACGCATTCCACCGGGAACTAGCCCAAATTTGCGAAGAAACCAATCTCACCATTAAAGCAATTATCGAAAGTTCGCTCCTTTCCGATGCCGAAAAACAATTAGCGGCTGAGATTTGTATGGAAGCCGGCGTCGCCTACATCAAAACCAACACTGGCTTTTTTGGCCCGGCGAAAGTTGACGATGTACGACTGCTGAAGGAAGTTACGAAGGGAAGGATCGGGATTAAAGCGGCGGGCGGAATTCGTACTCATGAACAAGCTCTAGATTTGGTAGTAGCTGGGGCAACTCGTTTGGGGACTTCTCGCGGGCCTGAATTACTTCGCCAGCGGGATAATTTAGATAAAAGTCATTAGACAGTTGTCAGTTGACAGTGGGCAATTGTCATTAGTCATTAACTGGTTCCAAGCCTCGGCCTGGGAATCCATATTTAGAGGCTCTGCCTCGGCTGGGATTAGGAGGCAGAGCCTCTGGATCTGCGTTACCAGGCAGAGCTTGGTAACGAGTATCTAATAAAAGTTCTGCGTCGCGGACTGTTTTTGCTACTGTCCTTGTAAATCTAAAATCTAAAATCTAAAATCTAAAATCGAGTGACTCGAACTTACAAAGCAACTGGAATCAATCTTAAGAGTGCGCCGATGGGCGAATCCGATCGAGTGCTGACAATTTTGACGCGGGAATTCGGCTTAATTCGAGCCGTAGCACCGGGTGTTCGCAAACAACGATCGACCATTGGCGGTAGAAGTGAATTATTTGTTGTCAACGAATTGCTAATTGCCAAAGGCCGATCGCTCGACAAAATTACCCAAGCCGACACGGTACAATCCCATCCGGGTTTGAGCCGCAACCTCGGAAAACTCTCCGCGGCGCAATATCTGGCCGAATTAGCGATCGCCAGCGCCCTTTCCGATGAGCCCCAAGAAGAACTTTTTTGGTTGCTGGGCGAACATTTGAGCCGTTTAGAGCGTTTGTCCGATCGCACAGAAATCCAATCCGCCGCCGTGCTTGTCGCCCACCTCAGCCACGGCATTTTTCACCTGCTAGCCTTAGCCGGCCTCGCGCCCCAAGTCCAAGTTTGCTGCGCCACCAGACACCCGCTCATCCCAAATTTCACCGATCCGAACTGGCAAACCGGGTTTAGTATACCCTCTGGGGGAACCTTCAGCTTGTCCGAGCTAGCTAACCTAGAGGCAGAACTCTCTTCAGAAATCGGTAGCTTGTACAAATCCACATCCCGTTCCCGACAAACAAATGGCAGCAAACACTTGACAAATTTCGAGATAAATGCTAAGGAATTAGCAGCGCTGCAACAGTTGGCTAGTCCAGAACTAGGAGAGGGGATTGCCGATCGAACAACTTGGGTATCAGTAGAAAATATTTTGCGACAATATGCCCAGTATCATTTAGGTTGCACGATTCGGTCGGGAAGCTCGATCGACACCTACCTAGAGAGTTTTGAGTTTTAAATTTTGAGTGTGGATTTAAATAGGTGAAGGGGCGATCGTACATCGCACCTCCAGCCGGGGGGATACCCGAACCTGTAGGCAATTTCAGGTAAATTCTCAAGGTTGTTGCGACATCAGATAATAGATAGAGATAAAGTTACGAGATTATTAATAAACTTAGGGGTTAACCACCTCAAATTCAAATTCCCATCCCCCCAACCTCAACCACCCCAGGCTATCCACCCCAAATTCTATGATGCGACTGTCTGATTCTGATTTGACAATATCTGTTTTAGCCGTAACCCACCACAAGATGGAAGAACGAGAAAATTTTCCAGAGTTTGACTCTTATCCCGTCTCCGCCGATCGACAATGGAGCAACGTCCCAGACCCAGAAATGGATAAATACCCCACAACTCCAGCACCAGACTGGAACAAGGGCAATAGCCCACAGCCCGAAGCAATCCCCCCGGTTCCCACACCAGAGCCAGCAGCAGAACTCTCCGAAGCAGTAGCCGAAATTCCCGAAAAACAAACGGGATTTCTGCCAGTGCTCAAAAACCCAAATTTTCTAGCATTGTGGAGTGGGCAAGTTTTCTCCCAACTAGCAGATAAAGTTTATCTCGTACTGACGATCGCCCTCGTAGCCAGCCGCTTTCAAGCGCCAGATCAAACCATCAGCAGGTGGGTATCGGCAATCATGATTGCCTTTACCATTCCCGCAGTGCTGTTCGGGGCCGCTGCAGGCGTGTATGTCGATCGCTGGTCGAAAAAAGCAGTGCTCGTCGCCACAAACCTGCTGCGGGGAGCCTTTGTGTTAACCTTGCCCGTGCTGCTGTGGCTCTCTGACGGGTGGGAACTCGGTCAACTGCCACTCGGATTCTGCTTGCTGCTGCTAGTAACATTCCTAGTCTCGACTCTAACTCAATTTTTCGCCCCAGCAGAACAGTCAGTGATTCCCCTAATTGTGGAACGCCGCCACCTGCTATCGGCAAACTCCCTCTACACCACAACCATGATGGGGTCGGTGATTATTGGCTTCGCAGTGGGAGAACCCTTACTAGCTTTAGCCGACACCCTATTTTCCAACCTCGGCGGCGGACTCGGCATCGGCAAAGAATTAGTAGTAGGCGGAAGTTACGCCTTCGCCGGAGTGCTGTTGCTGTCGATGAAAACAGGCGAAAAAAACGAAGTCGAACACGAACCGCCGCACCCCTTAGCAGATTTGCGAGATGGGCTGCGTTACATCAACGATCAACCCAAAGTCCGCAATGCTTTAATTCAACTAATTATTCTATTTTCCATTTTTGCAGCCTTGGCAGTTCTAGCAGTGCGGCTGGCGGAAATCCTCCCCGGTATGAAAGCATCACAATTTGGCTTTTTGCTGGCGGCGGTGGGCGTTGGCATGGCTGCTGGGGCGACGACAGTCGGCTATCTCGGCCATAAATTTTCTCACTCTCAACTGAGTTTAATCGGCTCGATTGGCATGGCACTTGCTCTGATGGGCCTTTCTGCATTTACACACCATTTGTGGCTATCGGTGCTGTTCATTACCCTGTTGGGTTTATTTGCCTCATTGGTGGGAGTGCCGATGCAGACTACAATTCAAGCAGAAACTCCAGAAGAAATGCGGGGAAAAGTCTTCGGGCTGCAAAACAATGCCACTAATATCGCTTTGAGTTTACCGTTGGCTTTGGCCGGGGTAGCCGAAACATTTCTGGGTTTGCCGACAGT
Organism: Microcoleus sp. POL10_C6; assembly: GCF_036701585.1. NCBI lineage: Bacteria > Bacillati > Cyanobacteriota > Cyanophyceae > Oscillatoriales > Microcoleaceae > Microcoleus > Microcoleus sp. POL10_C6. The sequence goes on from NZ_JAUBRB010000012.1 coordinate 125,911, forward strand.
ATTTTTGGCTTTAGCAGGATTAGCGATGGCTGGGGGTGTCTTAACCTGGTATATTTTCCGTAGCAGTAATAGCAAAGTCGATCGAATCTAAATAAATAACAAACTCTGATTTACTGGAATGCACATCGCTTGGCTAGGAAAAAAATCACCTTTTTGCGGTAACGTCACTTACTCCAGGGAAGTCACCAACGCACTATTAGACCGGGGATACCAGGTTAGTTTCCTGCACTTTGCCCAAGAGGCGGACTCACTGGACAGGAACAATACGGGGTGGAGCATGGCAAATGGTTCATGGGGAAAGGGAATTACTCAAACCTCATATACCACTTCGCTCTCGTCCGCCAGTTGCAACGAAGTCTCTTTACCCTGTCACTACAAATCGCAAATTTATACGATTCCCACTCTCAAGTCCCGCACAGTGCTGATGAAATCTCTGCGGCGGCTCAAACCCGATGTGGTTCACGCTTCCCTGACGCTTTCGCCTCTAGACTTTCTGCTGCCGGAAATTTGTCAAGAATTGAATTTGCCTCTGGTGGCGACTTTTCACCCGCCGTTCGATCGCAAATTGCGGAATTTGACATCGGGAACCCAACACCTGATGTATCAACTGTACGCTCCGTTTTTGGCTAACTACGACTCGACGATCGTTTTTTCTCAGATTCAGCGGGATATATTGGTCAAGTTAGGAGTGCCACAGGAACGGGTGGCTGTGATTCCCAACGGCGTGGATGCTGTTAAATATTCGCCCGGGCCTTCGGGGTTGAAGTCGGAATTAAAGGCCGATCGAATTTTTGTTTACCAAGGCCGCATTGCCCAGGAGAAAAATGTCGAGTCGATGCTCAAGGCCTGGAAACACTGTAATTTTGGCCCTGGGAACGTATTGGCTATCGTAGGCGACGGGCCCCTAGCCGCCTCGCTGCAACTGTTTTACGGCGAAGATGATGGCATTGTGTGGCTCGGATTTGTTGCCGAGGAGGAACGCCGGATCGAAATTCTGCGGGGTGCAGACGTATTTATTTTGCCTTCTTTGGTGGAGGGACTGTCGCTGTCGCTGCTGGAAGCGATGGCCTGCGGTTTAGCTTGTTTGGCAACCGATGCCGGTGCTGACGGCGAGGCCTTGGAGGAAGGCGCGGGGATAGTTTTGAATACTCAGCGGGTACGAAGTCAGTTGCAAACCTTGCTGCCGCTGTTTTGCGATCATCCTGAGTTGGGAATGCTGCTTGGTCAAAAAGCACGCCAACGGGCGATGGAGCGATACACTCTCAGTCAGAATATTACTGAGTTGGAAAAGCTGTACTCAGAGGTTTTGCAAAAGCAGCGCGTACTAATTCGGGGTTTAGCATGAATGTTTTGATTGCTCGTTCCCAGGCTCTAGCCTGGGAACGCAGATCCGGAGGCTCTGCCTCCTCCTTTGCCCCAAGCCAGGCTCTTTTACTCGTTACCAGGCTGGAGCCTGGGAACCAGTTAAGGCAGAGCCTGGGAACCAGTTAACGGCACCTTTCGGCAAACGCCTGGGAACCAGTCATTCCTCCCCAATCTAAAATCCAAAATCGCTTACCCTCCCGGCCGCAAATAATCCAAAAGTCGATCGCCCGAATCGGCCCGAATCAAAGCAACCACAACATCCGGCAAACTTCCCAAACTCGGATAAACAAAATAACGCGGTTCCCACCGCGGCCCAAACTTATCTTTAAAACTGTGCAATCCCTTAAAATTATAAAACTTGCTCAAGTGAGCCGAAAGATAAATTAAAACCTTTTCCAACCGCCCACATTTCTCAGATTCTCCCACTCCCGCCAAAGCAGACAAACCCAAATCAAATTCTTGATATCCCAATTCTTGACAATGCTGCAACATCGAAGCAAACAAACACTCCATCGTGCCATTTTCCACCTCAGTGCGACGCCGCATTAAATCAACTCCAACTACCCCATCTCCCGCCGATATCATATTAGCAAAAGCACTAATTCTACCGTCGGGAGTGTGGAGTGCTACGGCGCGAGTTTCCCGCAAATATGCCTCGTCAAACCAACCCACCGAAAACTTTTTTTCCGCACCCTGAACTATTTGCAGCCACTCGTCGCTCACAAGTTTCATTTGCCGTATCAATTCGGAACTTAAAGGAGGTTCGTAAAATTCAATTTGATAACCAGCTTTTGTAAGTCGGTTGATAGCAGTTCTCAAGTTTTGATTGCTCTTGCCTTTGAGAGTAAAAGTTTTGAGATTGACAATAGCTTCTTCGCCAATTTGCACCACTCGAAAACCGAGAGTAGAATACATTTCTAGATCCTGGGGCAAAGTTTGATAAAATGCTGGATACCAATCATTGCGATAGCAAAATTCTTGAAACCCTAGAATTGCTTCTTTGCGGTCTTCAACAGGCCCGATGGGGTCTCCCAAACCGATCGCACCTCTACCTTTCGGCACGTAGGCGATCGTACTTTTTCCCGAAGGACTAAAATAATAAGATTTATCCTGAAGCAACGCCAGTCTTGCTAGGGTTGTCCGCCCATATTTTGCTACAACTTCTTGAGCTTTATTCCGTTCCGAAATACTTGCCGAATTTCGCAGCAGCACCGGCCGCAGAAGCATTAAAAGTGCGTAACCAAGCGTTACCGTACCTACAGCATAAATCGAATCCGCAAAAAAGTTAGCAAACCGAGTTTGCGGAACCAACCCCGCATTGTCCGCCGTAAAAAACATGGCAACAGTTTGGAATATAGCATCGTCCCAATCGAAATTAACCGCTTGTCCGTTAACTTGAAAACCCCCATCCAGAATATAAAAACCCGCCGTCCCGTAGGCCAGCGTAAACAGCAAAGCCCCCAGCAAAACCCGGATTCCTTGAGCAATTGAAGGGCGATCGGATTTAGCCGTAAACGTCTGTCGCATCACCAACAACTGAAACAGCAGCACCCCAGAAAGCAAGCTTTCTTCAACATCTAATCCCTTGACTAAATGAATTACAATAGAAACGATTAACAATCCCACCGTCAGCAACCAAGCAATCCGCTTGCGCCGCAACAAATTAGTGGCCAGAGTTAGCAGCATAAAGCCGATAACTGCTGCAAAAAAATGGCCGCCCGCACGCACGGGAAAAGGAAAAAATGGCTCCAACCAATTTCGGCGATCGGGTAAACTGGGAGTTACAGCAGACAGCAGGTTAATAACTCCTACCAATCCGGTTAAAAATGATGCAGTCCAGAGTCCAATCCTAGTTTTTTGGGGTAACACTGTTGACCTTTCTAATTTTTCTGTGTTGCCAGTGATATTTTAAACTGTTTTCCAACATAGCTCAAAGAATCGGCTAAATGCTTGTGCCAATAATTCCAACCGACATCCGGGCCAACAATCCCGTGTCCTCCCGGAAATTTTTTAAACTCGTTGGCTATACCCAAACTGTTTAATTGCTCGTGGAACTGTTGAGTGGAAATCAGAAATTTTTCGTCTGCTTCCCCCGCATCCAAATAAGCGCGCAACTGCTGTTTATCTTTAACAGGGAGTTTTTCCACTAAATATTTAGGACTGTTAGCCTTGCCGCTTTGATCTGTAAAATAACCGCTGTGGCTGAACAGAATATTAAAATTATTCAAGTAGCGCAAACCGATATTAAAAGCTCCCCAACCCCCGGAAGATTGTCCTCCCATTGCCCAGAATTTGGGGTCTTCCAGCGTTCTGTAGCGCGATTTTACGATGGACACTAACTCGGAGCCGATGGCACTTCCCACCTTACCGTTGGGCCCGTCAAAATACTGCGGGTCCCACAAAGGACTCGTACCCCGCTTGTCGTTCCCGTCAGGAGTAATTACAATTGATGGCGGCAATCTTTTGCTTTTATATAAATTGTGAAGCACAGAAGTAACAGCGGCTTTGTCCTGATAAGCGCGCGCGTCTCCGTGCCCGCCGTGCAGCAAAAAAATCACTGGATAGCGCTGTTTGAGATTATTTGCGTACCCAGGCGGCAAAATTAAGCCATAGGTGCGCTCTGAATTCATAGCTGCACTTTTATATGTTTTGAGTTCAAAATTTAAGTTGGCATCTACTACTACTTTCGGAGGGTCTAACTGAGGTGCCCCGGCAATAAAAACGTACCAGTATCCAGTCGCACCGAGGAGGATGATTGTACCCGTACCGATACCTAAAACTTTTCCCAGCCACTTAGGCATACTTTCAATCTCTCTTTTTGGTCGGCGATCGCAATCCGTACATTATATGCAAGTATATTGTAGAACTGTAGGTGAGGTCGATCGCACATTGTGCAGCATTCTCAGTAACGGGCAAGATGCCGGTTCCACAGTTAAACTGCAACGATACATTATTCAATTCTTTAATCTAAAATGGTATGACTTATCGAAATCCCGCTCCTACAGTTGATATTATCATCGAATTAGCCGATCGCCCCCATCGGCCGATCATACTCATCGAACGCCGCAATATTCCCTACGGCTGGGCAATTCCCGGCGGTTTTGTCGATTACGGGGAAGCGGTAGAAACGGCGGCAAAACGCGAAGCTTTAGAAGAAACAAGTTTGAATGTAGAATTAATTGAGCAGTTTTACGTTTATTCTGACCCAAATCGCGACGCCCGCGAACACACTATCAGTATTGTATTCTTGGCTTCTGCAACGGGCGAACCTCAAGCCGCCGATGATGCTAAAAGTTTAAAAATTTTTGAATCTTGGCAGATTCCTCGTGAATTGTGTTTCGATCACGATCGGATTTTGCGCGATTATTGGCGTTACCGTCATTATGGATTGCGGCCGCGTTTGTAGGGTGAGGATTTGTTAACCGCCGATGCACGCGGATTAACGCAGATTGATTGCTATGATTTATCGGTGATTTATATCAGGTTCGGGTAATTACTTATAATGTGAATTCGGCCGCTCGAACTTGAATTCGGGCGCTCGAACTTGAATTCG
>NZ_JAUBRB010000139.1:0-1571 GCF_036701585.1 Microcoleus sp. POL10_C6
GTAGAAGTTCACGGGGTTAGCGTGGCAGAAGAGAAGGAGGAATCCGACAAGAACGAGTACTCAAGACAGATTCAGTCAGGAACTCAAGAATATTCCGGTCTTGCAGCTTGAGAGAAGACACGACGGTGAGTAAACGGGCAACAAACAGACTTCCTGCTGCTGAATCTGAACCAAAGCTAGTCCGTCGCCAAATCACAGCAGGGCGAATGGCTCTCTCAGCGGCATTATTGGTCGGCTCTACACCATCTGAGGAGATAAATAACCACAGAGCCACTTCCAACTTTAGTAAATTACGGCAAGTCCGCACAGTTTTTGCCAGTGGGGTTTTTTCCCTCTCGTCGATGTCTAACTGCGAAGCTTCTAGCAAGATGCTCAAAACTTTAGTCTTAATAGGTTCAACCCTTTCTTTCAACTCAGAACGAGTGAGTTGGTCATTTCTAAATTTATGCCAGAGATTGAAAAGCTCTTTTTCCTGCTCCAGCAAGGATTTGCCTATTTGGGCAGAAGCTCCAACTCGTTCGGATATTTGAATAAAATCTCGTTTGAGGTGCGCCCAGCACAGTTGCCTGCGATGGACATCCACCCAGTTATAGGCAGGGCAACGATCACTGGTGATCGAGCCACTAAAAGTTTCGCCCAAAACCGTTTGAGCAGCACTACTAGCTCTACTTAAAATTACCTGAAAGCTCTGGATCAATGGCGTTACTGCCACCCACAGCCAACCACTGGTCTTGGTGGCATTGTGACCATCTCCATTCCGCTGCTGAAATCCAGTCTCATCTACTCCCACAGTCGGTTGCTGCTGGATGTAATGTTGGGCTTCTGTGACCGCATCGCTAACTGCCTCACTCACTTCTGTCCGTAGACGATTGATAGTGCCGACGGACATTTCAATCCCAAACACCGCCTGCATCAGCGCACGTATTTGGCGGTAGGATTGTCGGTACTCACTACTGAATAGACCTACATAGGCTGCTGTTCTTGGACCATATCCACCCAGCCCAATTATTTCGGTCATTTCTGGGGCTTGATTTTCTTTCCCACAACAAGTACAGGTAATTGGATGAAACTGATGTTCGATGACGAGCCGCTGTACTGGTGGGACTTCCACTACTTGATGTCGGTAGGCTTGACCACTATTTTCAATCCCTAGGATGCCTCCACATCCACTACATTGCTGCGGGTAATGGTTGATTACTTCTTGACACATTTGGGTCGGGTATAGCTTCCGTTCGTGTCCCGAATGTCCTAGTTGCCCACCCCGCTTCTTGCCGGTGGGTTCCTTTCGATTGGGCTTAAATCCTTGAGGATTCTTCGATGGTGGTTGTGATGAATTTGCCGAAGTTCTGGCTAATTGCTCTTTGAGAAGCTCGTTTTCTGTTCTCAGTTCCGCTATTTCCTGTTCAACCCGATCCATCCTACGCACTAATTCGTAAATTAGTTCGAGCACGCTATCTGGCACTTGCGCCCACTCTGCTGGGCTGATTGCCGCCATTAATTCCGGCACTGTCTTCTCCATGTGCCTCACCTTATCAGATTTTTTGGGTTTTTGCTACCCCCGTGAACTTCTA
>NZ_JAUBRB010000140.1:0-1544 GCF_036701585.1 Microcoleus sp. POL10_C6
GTAAGGATTCAGGTCAGAGGGTATTGACAAGTGTGACATTCTGGGCGGAATATTACAATTATGGAAAAAAACCTGCCTCTTGAACTAGACCGTGAAATCCTGATACAGTTGGCTCCGGAACAACTGGTGGAAATCATTGTCGAGCAGGCGAGCGCCACAATTAAACTAAACTCCAGAATTTTAGAGTTAGAACAAGAAATAGGAAAACTCAAGGCGAGTAGAGATTTAGACAGCAAAACATCATCAAAACCACCATCTGGGGACATCCTAAAAAAATCCGAAAAAAAACCTGAGCTCTCTGATGGTGAAAGCCAAGCTCCAAAACGGAAACCGGGAGGACAACCAGGGCATCTGGGAAAAACTCGTAAAGGGTTTGGTAGAGTAGATCGCTGTGAAATTTTACGTCCAGAGTGTTGTTGTTGTTGTGGTACGGGATTTTTCAAAGAACCAATAAAAATTGAAACACAGCAAGTAGCACAGTTAGTAGAGCGCCCAATAGAAATAGTTGAGTATCAGCGCCATACTTGTGTGTGTGAGCATTGTGGAAATGTACAAGCATCCGATTGGTCCCCAGATCTAGTTCCAGGACAAGATATAGGAGTAAGGCTACAAGCTTTTTTAGGATGGATAAATAACTACGGGCATCTATCCTATGAAAAACAACAAGAGCTTTTGTGGGAACTCGGTCACATAGAAATCGGAGTGGGAACCTTAGTAACCACTAATGAAAGAATAGATGCCGCAGTTAACAAAAGCGTTAGCTCTCTCAAAAATTGGATACAGCAAACACAGCCAAATATTCACTGCGATGAGACACCTTGGGTTGTAAAGGGTGTGAAAGAATGGTTGTGGATTTTTGCTCAGACAAACTTCGCTTTATTCCATGCTGCCGATACAAGAGCTCGTGTCGAACTAGAAACCATTCTCGGTTTGAACTACAGTGGTGTACTTAGCTCGGACGATTATTCAGTTTATAACGGTTATGACGTGAAAGCTCAACAGAAATGTTTAGCCCATCTACGCCGTCACTTTAAAAAACTAATCAAGCTTCCCGGTTTGAACAATCAAAAAATTGGGGAAAAGTTTGTCAAGCTGATTGACGAAGCATTTAAGAATTACAGCTTATTCCAACAGAACCAAAATATAAGTGAGTTGTTTGCTTGGGCTTGGGAGTTTAAACTAAAAGTTAAGTCCTCTCTTGATAAGTGGATGGCACTGGCAGGAGGAGAAGCCAGTAAGCTTTTGCGGTCGCTACAAAATAAAACAGATCAATGGTGGTATTTTTTAGACCATCCAGAGGTACCTCCAGATAATAACTTAGCAGAGCGAACACTCCGGCTAGCAGTAACAAAAAGAAAGGTTAGTGGCGGTTCCCGTTCAATCGAACGGTTTAAACATACTGCCAATTTATTAACGGTTGTACAAACTTGTCGTAGTCAAGGACGTTCCGTAATTGATTTTTTTGAGCAAGCTATAAAAGCGATGGTTAATCCAGATCTGCAAGAACCATCTTTAATTCCTCAAATTTAGACCTGAATCCTTAC
>NZ_JAUBRB010000112.1:0-6026 GCF_036701585.1 Microcoleus sp. POL10_C6
CAATTATGAGTTAGCTCTAGGGGGCTAAATTTAAAACTTCTGATTATAACATATATCTTTTTTGCAAGAGGTCTATTCTGAACGAAGCATCAGCAATACAAATCCCTAAACTGCGTTAAAACCGTGTTTAATTTAAATCAATACAATTCAGATCGGCCCGATCGCCCCTTAAAAAGAGCGAAGAGTGTTCTCTCCCGCCCTGGGAGGGAGATGCGAGGCGGATCTCCGAGTAACAAACAGTGTTAAACCAAGCGTATTGGCTTATAACTGGCTTGTATTATAGATTTTTAGCTAAACCCACCCCCACCAGATACAATGTTTTTTTGCCCTTACCTGCATATTTGAAGGCTAGATAGCAACGGTAAAGAATTGGTAAAGATTCTTGAAATTCACAGTTTTGGTTACAAACTTTAACAATAATGATTAAAGTCAATCAACCCATCCTAAAATCTCTGCCACTTTTTCCGTCAGAGTGATGGGTTGAATCGGTTTGGTAATTACCCCAGCTACCGCCATCGGGGCAAATTTAGCCCGGTTGAATTGAAAACAACCTATTCATGCCTCTAGATACCTCAACTTTGTAAATACTTTCTGATTTCCTGCAAAATACTCGCATTCCCTTTACTATTGACGAACAGAATAGGGGAGAGATGCTGCGGACGATTTGCCTCAATAAAACCAGTGGCGGGGTGTTTGTCACTTGCTGTCGCCATTAGCACTAGGTCGGAATTTCTCACCCACTGGCTGAGTCTGTCGTTGCCACCTCGATTGTGGCTGAGCTCAACTATCATTTGTTGGTGTAATTTGTTGGCAAGCTGCCTCTAAAATAGCTTTTACCCTCAACGCTGCAGATTCCGTTAAGGTGTAGATGAGAACGGATTTTCCTGTGATCTTCTGGAAAATCTTGCTTTCATCTGCAAGGTTTTGCTCAATCGAAGTGACTGCTTAGCCAAGTAAATCAGCAAGAGATTCTTCTAGCTTTAAGTCTTTAACTATAGAGCGAAATATTCGCCATTTAGCTTCATCAATGCGTCTGGAAAAGCGCCACAGTAGTTCAGAAAGAGCAAACAGAAGTTGCGCGTCTCTAGGGAAGGACAGGGATATAAAACCAGCACGTCAAAAAAGTCAAGCATCGAATCAAGGGTTTTTGGAGAGGCGAATCTTTGCCAAAGTTCGAGGACGTAACCGAGCATATCCGTATATTTTGTTTTGGTCGGTCCGAGGGTAAAAAGTGCGATCGCGAACCGAGCTTTTATAATCATACAGAGAAACCCGGTTTCTGAAAAAAACCGGGTTTCTACCTCTCGTTGATAAGTCTAAGGAATTATCTTCAATCAGCCGTGCTTAATTCTTCAACTCGCAGCCGATCGCACAAAATTCGCTCGCACACTATACCACCCGTCTCCGCACTCCTGCAAACTTCTAATTGAGCTTCCGGCAACGCTTCAAACAAAAAACGCTCTCCCGGAAAAACCGTCCGCTCAAAATACCAATTAGGAATATTTGTAATACGAGCGATTTGCACTTTGCTAGTATTATTAAGATACCAACACAAAATGCGCGTATGACCTTCGGAAATTACCTGATTTAGTGTCAAATTCATTTTTTTAACTTGTTTGTGCAATTGTGCGAACGATCGGCGACGGACCTAGACTTAATATAGCATATTACCAGTTAAAACACAATTTTTTATACGTTTTTTTTAGATTTTTTGGGTTAATTAATAAATTGCGCCAGGGAAACATCAGCGCCTTCCACCTATTCCCAAGAAGGTGCAAAAGCCGGCAGTGCTAAAGTGCAAGATTTCCATCCTCCCCTAACAGGTGCGTTCAACAATTGACAGTGACCAACTGAACCTCTTGCCTGTTGGTAGTGACCGCAAAAATTACACTTGGAAGCAGCATTGCACCCGCGATCGCTAATTACAAGGCAGGGCTGGTTTTGGGTTTGGTTGCGCTCGATAGTTAAAGTGTTCATTAAATTACTTTTAAATGTTCAGTCTTAAGTATGACGGCTGGAGTGCCGTCGTGGCGTCTATCCCAAGGCTTAGTTCGCCTTTAAGTTTTGTGTAGGGATCGAGAGAAAATATATTATTTTTGAGAGGATCAAGCTAGGGAGCGATTAAATTTCCTTTCGATCGAATTGGCGGCCCCGGCTTTAGAGCCGATCGCGCTTGTCAGGGGGTATACTTCCTCAGACAGAGCTAATTATCTTCGCCTAAGTTGCTGAACAAATCGGCTAAAATTGTATTAGAAAATAAAAAACCTTCGGGATCGCTCAACCTCAAATTGCCCGACAGTGGCAGTTTCACGCCCTCACCTAAATGTGAGATCGCCCCATCCGCAGTGATAATTTCTACCCATCCTTGCCGCCAGTAGGGCTGCAAACAACGCCAAATTTTATCAACCGTTTGCTGAGTAAACTTTTCAGTCAGCGCCGACAGGCTAACTCCTTCTGCTAAACGCAAACCTAGCATCAGCGTTTCTAACAAAACGTCATTTTCTGAGACTTGAAAATTTTGCTCAATTGCTGAGTAAATATCTGGCTGGGTTCCCCCCCCAATTTGAGAAGTAGCAGGGGAATTGAGGCCAGAGATCGATCGCACCCACTGATAATATTCTTGAGTTTTGCGCGGCCTTGTCAACCTCCGGCCTTCCACGTAACTCGCCGCCCCCATTCCCAAACCGTAATAAGGGCGATTTTCCCAATAAACGCGGTTGTGGCGGCACTGATAGCCAGATCGAGCGTAATTAGAAATTTCGTAATGTTCGTAGCCAGCCCCTGTCAGAATTTCCCTTGCTAAACGGTACATTTGAGCAGCGGTTTCATCTGCAGGCAGCGGCTGCGCGCCTGCTTCAAAGTAGCGCCCGAAAGCAGTTCCCTGTTCAACAATTAAGTCGTAACTCGACAGGTGAGTCGGGGAAATTTCCACCGCCGCTTTCAGGGAAGCTTCCCAGTTTTCTAAAGTTTGGTGTGGCAGTCCTGAAATCAGGTCTAAACTAAAATTGACAATACCAGCCGATCGCACTATTTCTACTGCTTCAAAAATATCAGCGACAGAGTGCGATCGCCCGCAAGCTTGCAGCAATTCATCTTGAAAAGCTTGCACTCCCAAACTCACTCGATTTACTCCCGCCGCTGCATATCCCCGCAACTGTTCTAAAGTAAACGTACCGGGATCTATTTCTATAGAAATTTCCGCCTCAGCAGCAATCCCAAATTTGCCGTCGAGAGTCTCTAAAATATTGCTCAACTGACTGACAGAAAGCAGCGAAGGTGTGCCACCACCAAAAAAAACTGTTTTCAGAGATGCGCCTAAATTTTTAGTTTCTTGAATTTCTTGACACAGTACAGCAACGTATTGGACTATGGTGCCGGAATTCTCGCCATTTTTGCGATCGCCCACCACAAAAACCGGAAAATCGCAGTAATAACAGCGGCGGCGACAAAAAGGTATGTGCAGGTAAGCCGAACTAGGAATCCCGGAATTTGTCGCTTGCACACTTTTTTTTAATTCAAATGTTAAATAATCTGTGGGAGGGTTCATTACATTTCAAGCCAAAAGCGCCACTTCAAATCTAAAGTTTTAATTAAACAATCATGAATAATTATGTATATTATGACATTTTATTCCAAAAAAAGCGTTGCGAACGATGCCGTCCCGCCCCGCAAGCTACGGCTCTTTTAATTTAACCTCGTACCAGTTTTAATCGACCAAAATTCTCGAACAGCCCGCAGGACGGTCTATTCGCACCTCGTCCCTGCTTTGGGCCCGGCGTGGTAAATGCCGAGCGCCTCCCTGGCACATCCCCCAAAGGGTACAACCGCGAAATATAAGTTTATGAACATCCCTGAGTAAATAGGGCGATATCCCACCAAAGCATGAAAACAAGTATCAGCACTGCAAAGATATAATGTGAATAAATTCATTAACCTAGAACTAATGCTAGACGCAATCATAATAATCTCATTCATAATCGCAGGCGGAGGCATCGGCTATTACGGAGTCGAACTCCTGCCGAGCGAGCTGCTGGAGCAAGTTACAAATATACAAGGTTTAAGTTCTGTACTAGGTTCCTTTGGAGCATTAATCGGCTTCGTGATGGGATTAGTTGCTCAAACAACCTATCGGCGCTTGGAAAAACAAGTCCGCGATATGCCGGTGGAGATGCTGCTGACGCGGGCGATCGGCTTAATCATCGGACTGCTAGTAGCAAACTTAATGCTGGCTCCGCTATTCCTGCTGCCAATTCCCCGCGAGTTCGGCTTCATCAAACCTTTAGTCGCAGTCTTGGGTAGCGTCATGTTCGGCTTCACAGGCGTCAGTTTGACCGACACCCACGGCCGCGCTTTCTTGCGACTGATCAACCCCAAAAGCTTTGACACGGTGTTGCTAACCGAAGGTACTTTCAAGCCAGCAACTGCCAAAGTTGTCGATACTAGCTGCATTATTGACGGCAGAATTGAAAACTTGCTAGAAACAGGTTTCCTCGAAGGTCAAATTATCGTGCCGCAATTCGTGCTCCAAGAACTGCAACTGGTAGCTGATTCAGCCAACGATCAAAAGCGAGTGCGCGGACGCCGCGGCTTAGATGTACTCAACCGCATCAAAGAAACATATCCAGAACGGATTCAAATTCACTCGGCTGACTACGAAGATATTGCCACAGTCGATGCCAAATTAGTCCGCTTCGCCTTGGATATCGACGGCATTTTACTTACCAACGATTACAACTTATCGAAAGTAGCTACCGTCCAAAAACTGCCGGTTTTGAATATCAATGATTTGACTCATGCGGTGCGCCCGACTTATTTGCCGGGAGATACGATCGAACTAAAAATCCGCAAAGAAGGCAAAGAACCCTCTCAGGGAATCGGTTACTTGGATGACGGCACAATGGTTGTCGTAGAAGCAGGCAGCAGCTATGTCGGTGGCGAAGCCAGAGTCGTAGTCACCAGCGCCCTGCAAACTAGCGCTGGTCGCATGATATTTGCCCGCCCTCAAGAGTCCGTTATTGTTTAAAACAGAGTAACAATGGCCAGGGCAATCAGAATCAAATATTGCGATCGTTGTTCCCAATCTGCCCCGACTCTCTACCGCACCCGGTATGACGAGTCGGGGCAGTGGTTTTTTTTATGTCTTAAATGTTGGGAATCGGTAAGTCAAAACAATCCTTTTTACTTCTACGGCGGCACTTGGAAAGCTAGCAAGAAAAAATAGCAATTACCAGCTTGTTCTTCTTTTCTCTTCCTACCCTTCGGGAACGGCTTCGCCGAACGCGTCCTTTGCGTCTTCGCGGTTCAATCATATCAATATCAGTGATTCAGGAGTAATTAAAATCAACCAATCTCGATCGCATCTTCATACAATGTCTCGATCGCCCAGCTAAAATTAACGCTAGCAAACTGAACTTCTTGTCCTTGAGTGTAAGGATAAAGCACCCACAAACCCTCTGCATTCCGGCGAAAACACTCTACACTAACTCTTTCTTGATTGATTAACACATACTCTTGCAAACTTTCAGAAGTGCGGTAATCAGCAAATTTATCGCCTCTGTCACAAGCCGCTGTTGTCGGGGATAAAACTTCCACAATTAAGCGCGGGTAGCGAATGAAATCTTCCGCAGCATTTTTGTCTCGTTCATCACAACTCACCGTTACATCGGGATAGTAAAAAAAATTAGATGTCTCTTTCCGAACTTTCATATCTGCGATGTAAGGTATGCAGCCACTTCCCCGAAGATGATTTCTCAACAGTGCAAACACATTTCCGGAAATGATGACATGAGCTTTGCTTGCCCCTGCCATTGCATAGATTTCACCTTGCCTGTACTCGTGTTTGATCGGACTGACTTTCTCGGCTGCTAAATAATCTTCAGGAGAGACATACAGCGTATTCCAGGTTTGTGAAGTGTAGGGACACGGCACTGCGGTCTTCCTACGAGGAGCTAACTAGGGCTTGCTGAATATATCGATGGCACTTGACGTAGCCTGGGTTATGCGCTCGCGAGAGCGAGGGTAAAGTG
>NZ_JAUBRB010000141.1:0-1502 GCF_036701585.1 Microcoleus sp. POL10_C6
TTACTGTAGTTTAGACTAAATAAAGATGAGAAAGGTGGCTTCAGAAGAACTAGAGCCACCGCGCTGGGAGAGAATAAGGGTGAAAAGAAAACCTATCCACTCCCTTAATGAACAGTGAACGATTAAAAGACTTTCGTCAAGCAGCATACGAGTTATTAGTGCTGGCGAAAGATGCAAAATTCGAGCTGATGGATGCAGTAATGACAACCAGGAATGCGGCTTGTTTGGCGGAATTTTCGCTCAGTCCGCTATTCAATCGTCAATGGTCAAGCGTCTATGAAGCCTTACAAGACTGTAGACCAGACCGGAAAAAACTGATGATGCTGTATCAAGAGCAATTACAGCAGCAAGTACCTAGAACAGAACATATATTAGTGGCAATTGACCACACTGCATGGGCGAGACCTGACGCTCAAACATTAAAAGACAGAACCCATGAATATCAGAAAGGCTGCATTGTTGGACAGGGATATAGTACAATTGCGTGGATACCTGAAGAACAAGGAAGTTGGGCATTACCCCTACTCCATGAAAGAATTAGTAGTGGGTCTTCACCCATACTTCAAGCAGCTTCCCAACTCAAACTTGTTTGCGAACAAAGCGTCAACCCAATATTAGCAGTCTTAGACGCCTGAATATGGCAATGCAACTTGGGTATTAGCGCAAGCAGATATTCAAGCTGATTGCTTAATGAGAGTCCGAAAGAATGCTTGTTTTTGGTCAGCACCACCAGCCTATAGTGGTCGCGGTAGACCGCGAAAACACGGGTCCAAAATGAGACTCAATGACCCAACCACATGGCTCAAAGTGGATACTGCGATCGAAATTGACTCTCATCCACAGTTGGGACAAGTCCGAGTCCGTCAATGGCTTGACTTACATTTTTATCGCGCCCCTGAACATCCTGTCAATTTAATTCTCATCGAAAGACTCAATCCCATGTCAAACGGTCAGCCGTTTCCACCCTTGTGGTTGGCTTGGGTGGGAAAACGAACTCTACCTTTAGAAATAGTTTGGTTTAAGTATTTACGACGTTTTGGAGTGGATCATTGGTATCGGTTTGCCAAGCAAAGATTACATTGGACATTGCCTAACCTGAGAACTCCCTCTCAATGTGAGCGGTGGAGTGATTTAATGCCCTTGATGAGTTGGCAACTCTGGCTGGCTAGGGATTTAGTTAAAGAAAATCGACTGCCTTGGCAATCTGCTACGATCGATTTAACTCCTGGACGTGTTGCCCAATCAATGTTATCGATTTTAGTTGACATTGGTACTCCGACGAAACTACCTAAACCGAGGGGAAAATCTCCTGGTTGGGAAACAGGAAAGGTACGGATATCGGCACCACGATATCCCACTGTCAAAAAACGAGTCTCTCGACGCAAAAAGTCCTCAAGATTAGTTGTTTAATCTCCTCTATTTGGAATTGTTGAGCAATAACTTGCCCGGTGTTGAAAGGCAGGTACTTTTAGATGCGATCGTTTTTTAGTCTAAACTCCAGT
>NZ_JAUBRB010000142.1:0-1464 GCF_036701585.1 Microcoleus sp. POL10_C6
TTGCACTTTACTCTCGATCGCACGCTCTCTTAACCCAGCCCACGTAATATGCGCTCGATATATTCAGCAAGCCCTATATATTGAAAAAGAACACCAAATTCTTGCTGTTTCTGATTAAAATAATTAAAATACCAATTTAAAAAATCCGTATCAATTCGATTTATTAAATCAGCTTCCCACCGATTCAATTCATTGTTAGCATATTGTTTAGCACTTTGATTGGCACTGTTCACAGCTTTTTTGAAAGCTTCGTCTCTTCCACCAAAGGCCACTAGAGATTGAGTAACTTCTAGGGAGGGATGAGAGGTTAATTCTGCCGCTAAAGCCTGACTCATAACTAATCGTCCCAGTAACGGGATGAATACAATTAGAATTATAATCGACCAAATAATGATACTAACTATCTTAGAAACTTTTACAATCCGCGATTTTTGAGTAGGTTCTTCAGTAATCTGAGATTCACCAGATTCTTTAGCCTTCAACTCAAGGGTCACTAATTCTTGAGCGCCCAAGACATCAGTTAATTTTTGATCTAGCTTTTTGGCAATCAACTGACGACCATAAGGTATTCCATTTGAATGACAAACAAGGTTATTCTTTTCGTCTAAAAACACCTGTCCTAAAATTTGCCCTTCGGGATGCTCTTGGCGAATAATTGCTCCTTTTTTTAAATTAGGAGTTCCTGGACGATCGCTCTGGAAATAACTGATAGCCTCCTCAAAGGTTATCCCCTCTAAAACTTCAGGTGTCCCCAGAATGCGTGGCAAACATTTATTAAATTCGCCAACTATCCGCTGCACATCCCCAGAAGTGAGTTTCTGCTCTCCTTGAGAGGCGTCTTGGGCAAACCAGTTAAACGGTGTCATATTTCCTCCAGAGCATTTGATAACTTATAAACTTCTACTATATTCCTTATATCTCTCCTGATCATAATTTAATATAAAAATGTATTTTTGGCTATTCATAAAAGTGTTATTTAGTGTACACTTACCTTTTTTTTAAAAATTTATTAACAAGAAAAAGTGTTATTTAGTTTTCCAGGTGTTATAAAGTGTGATATAGTGTGATGACCAAAACTCAACCCCCTTTTAGGTATGGACATCCAAGAGGTTTTACAATGGACTGACGAGCAAGTATTTGTGAAGACGGGAAAACATATTGATTCATTACAAAGCTCTATCTTAAAAGAAGTTTGGGATGGGGGGAAATATCATAAGATAGCTAAAAAGTGCAATCGTAGTGAAGATCATATTAAACAAGTTTCTAGGAAATTATGGAAAATGCTCTCTGACATATTGGGAGAAGATATTAAACAATCTAATGTTCGCTCTATTTTAGAAAGCAAAGCAGTATCTAGTATTTACAATTTTGGTAACTCTTCACAGATTGTTATACCAATTTTATGTGAAGTTGCATATAATAGAGAGATAGCTTTTATGGTGCGTTTATGAGTCGTAGTTTAAA
>NZ_JAUBRB010000143.1:0-1456 GCF_036701585.1 Microcoleus sp. POL10_C6
CCGGGGTAGCGTCAGGAATCGCTCTAGTTAGTCTGGGAAGAGGGTACGCTATATATAGCGTTCGTGCGTAAGTCCTGTTTATATGAGGACGACCAGACATTGTAATTCTCTCCTTTACTTTTTACACAAGTCTATCATATCTTTAAAAAAATGGTATTAGATTCTTCGGATTCCTTTTGTCAAGCATGATTGAGACGCTCTTGCCCTGGATACTATGGGCTATTAAAAAGACATAACATCTCTGATTTTTAAGAAAAAAGGAGATTATGTTTTAGCTTTAAAAGGGAATCGAAAACTCCTCTAACAAGCCGTCAAAGAGTGGTTTTAAGTAACTAAGAAATAAGATTATTTAGGCCGAGACTACAGTTATTATGAGCAAGTAGAAGCTGCACATCATCGAGTGGAAAAAATCCCAGTGTGGACTGTTGATGTATCCGAGTTACCACCTCTGCACAATCAATAATTATGGACGGGATTAAAAACAGTTGTCAGGATAGTTAGTGAACGACGGCTGTGGAATAAAACCACGACCGAAGCTCGTTTTTACTTGAGTAGTTTAAGGAGTAATGCCGAAAAATTTGCTTGGGCGATCCGCAGTCATTGGCAGGCAGGGCAAACGCATCTAAATTCTGAAAGCTTTACGCTATCAGGGGTTCCATTTTTGGCAACTAAACTCAAATAATGACTGAAACCTTTGTCCAGCAAGTATTCTAAGTAACCACAAAAAATTAATTAGATAAAGGCTCTTTGCTAGGCAAGGGTTTCAGTAGAAATATTGTGTAATTAATTCGGAACTACTACTTAAAAATAAGATGCGTTTGCCCTAGGGATTCCTTCAGGCTCGGAGTCAGATATGGATTGTGACAACGAAAGCAGCCACATCCATGCCAAGATACCATACATTTTAAAAAACTTAAACTAAGCTGCACCTGCAACGAAGCAGCCCGAAGATTCGGCGATTGGGCGCCTATAATCGATTCAGGAAACAGCCCAGATGCAAGGGCAGAGCCATTGGCGACTCGCCGGAACACAGTCTTCCATTGGTAAATTAGATTGACTGCTCTATCAGCTTGAACTCAAGGCCTTATTGCAGCGAGTAGAAATAGGCAAGTAGAGAAATTACTACAAAAAGATTCGGTTCCCTCTACTAACACCACCAGAGTAAGAACGCTATAGTTGATAAGCGTCAGAAAAAGGGCAAGTTGAAGCAATGCCCCCAAAGGCGCTGAACCTAGAAAAAAGAATAGTTTGAAAGCTTAAAGCACTATTAACCTCGTCAAAAAAATCAAGATAGAGAGATAAAAGCGAGAGCTGATACTCAATATCGCAAACAACGAGAAAAAAGTCAAGGGAAAAAAACCAGCCTTGGTGCTGAGTGAAAAGAACTTGACTATAGCCAAAAGAACTCAACAACACGGAGAGTTTGATCCTGGCTCAGGATGAACGCTGGCGGTCT
>NZ_JAUBRB010000144.1:0-1451 GCF_036701585.1 Microcoleus sp. POL10_C6
CAATACTCCGGACAGTTTTTAAGCAGCCAGAGTACCATAAGACAAGACTGAAGGAAGGTTA
Organism: Microcoleus sp. POL10_C6; assembly: GCF_036701585.1. Classification (NCBI taxonomy): domain Bacteria; kingdom Bacillati; phylum Cyanobacteriota; class Cyanophyceae; order Oscillatoriales; family Microcoleaceae; genus Microcoleus; species Microcoleus sp. POL10_C6. Next base: position 62 of record NZ_JAUBRB010000144.1, read on the forward strand.
GGGTGATTTAAAATCAAATCCGGGTCTAAATCTAACTTATCAATAAAGGTAGAAAGTAGATGCTTATTGAATTCCAGACGTTTATAAGAGGCCAGAGAAAACACAAAGGATTTGGCCGATGAATGACAACTAGAGAGTTCATGTTTAGCTAAGTTTAAGGCAATTAGACTGGCATTAAAATGAAAATCAAGCCGTGGTAAATGACGAGCTTGACAATCTGACAATCCCGTAAATTGCTTGGCATCACGAAAGATAAATTCAATCTGGAAACGAGCCTGATAATATTCAAGAATTTGCTCAGGTGGTAGGTGAATATCAGTGCTAAACAATAAAGCATTTTTGATTTTGCCGTTGGCTTGAACCTCAGAGATACAAACCAAACAAATTGGGCAATTTAAACAACAACTCCACACAATCAATGTATATAATGAAACTCCGGGTTTTAGGTCTTTAACAAAATTAAGACGACTCAAATCATGGCAGTCAACCTTACCATCATATTTACGTGGAGCTCCCAGCTTCTTTTGTTCACCTGTATAGAGATAGCGTAGGTTAGCATCACTTCTTAACTTGCCAATAAAGTCTAAATTTAAGTCCCGCACAGCATCCCAGAATTTAGAGCGATAGTAATAGCCATCAGCCACCAAATAACGTACAGAAGTGGGGAAAAAATAACGAGTATTCTTCAAATGTTGTGCATAGTCATCAACTCTTGTGATGTCAGGCTTTGAGCTTTGAGAGTCCGGGTTTTTGCGAGATTTTTTTGAGCTGTTATTCTTCGGGTTTTTGGGCATTTTTTTCACGGGCTTTATTTGAGGGCGTGATGGAGTTTGTTGTACGCTTAAGCTATAAGATAAACGACTCTCAATTTCGACAATAGAAATTACAGAAATTTCCAACCCCTGTGACGATTTCCCCGCTACACCATTATAAAAATAAGCCTTGCCGTCAGTTTTTTTGCCACTTTTTATTAAAAAAGAACAATCGATAACGGCAATGACTGTGTGTTCAGGATTTAAGGCAGATTCGAGGAAATATTGATTAAATTGTGGAAAATTAAAGCTTTTGAGAAAGTGACGACGGTAGGTTTTTTCACTCAAACAGCTATAACGACTGAGATTCGTGAAGTTGACCTTGCCATAGGCCAGCAAAATAGTTGAAAATAAAGTGATTAAAAACTTCTTTTGAGGTTGACTAATCCCCGGCATTTGTTGTAAAATGGATTCAATAATCTTCATAAGGCAATCTGTTGAGCTTGTGTGTTTTTATAGCTTAACCTAAAAGAGTGCCTTTTTTTCTGTTTATTTTGGGTTGAGATTGCACTCACTTTTTTCACTTCTCTATTTTATTGCGATCGCATTCCTCTTTAAAAACTGTCCGGAGTATTGAT